>NZ_JARGEE010000039.1:0-34803 GCF_033794485.1 Streptomyces sp. MB09-02B | reverse complement strand
TCCGCTTCACGGGCGCACCAGGGTCCACCCGGGTTGTGTTCCGTGGCGTCAGATTTGGATAGAAGGCAGCCCCGACAGAGCGGGCGACACGGCGAGCCCCGCACCCGCCCCCAGCACGATTCTCCGACTGACGTCCGCGGACATGCCACACCCCTTGACCGGTCATCCCGAAGGCTGCATTTGCTCAGCGACATGACAAATGGTGGAGGGAGTGAAGCGAGGGGACAACGGGTCGAACGCGCCGAATAGTTTCGAAGGGAGAACCGCCGGGGGCCCGCACGGTCGGCGGCGTCCGGGCCCCTCGACCTGCTTCAGTCCAGGGACTCCTCAAAACTCCTCAACCCGTCCCAGGGGACTTCCCGGCAGGGCTCCGCCTTCCCCTTCACCGCGTACATGCTCCCGGCGGGGCTGACCGAGTCCTTGACCGGCTCCGGGTCCTCGAAGACCAGGGTGTCGCCGGGACGCAGGACGTACGGGTGTTCCACCATCACGTCGCCCGACCCCTCGAAGCTCCAGCGCGGCGAGTACATCTCACCGCGGGGCTGCGCGCAGACGAATCCGCTGCTGGGCCTGTCGACGCTGACATGGATACCCTCGGCTCGCAGACGCTCGGTAAGCTCCCGCTTGTCGTCCCCGCTCAGGATGATCTCCTTCATGCTGACCGTGACGCTGCCGTCGTCGTTCCGCTCCACCGCGTACGCCTGCGACCCACCGGTCGACGACGGCAGCGCGACCACGACCCCCGCCGCCGCGACGCACGCGGCGAGGGCGACCACCGCACGGCGCGCGGTGATCCTGCGCCGGATCACCGGCGCCACCGGCTCCGGGCGGTCCTCGGCCCGCAACGCGATCTCGCGCTGGAGCTCGTCCAGCAGCCGGTCCTCGAAGGTCCTCGTCGGCTCGGTCGTCTTCCCGCTCATGCCTTACCCCCTGCGTACGTGAGTGCTGCCGCGTGCCCGCCGTCCCCGCCCGCCGCGGCCGACCGCAGCGCCTTGCGCGCCCGGTGCAGCCGTACACGCGCCGTGACCTTACGTATCCCCAGCGCCGTGGCCGCCTCGGTGACGCTCAACTCGTCGACGGCGACCAGCTCGATCACCGCGCGCTCCCCGTCGGGCAGCCCCTCCAGAGCGGCCAGCGCCCGGCGCCCGGCCCCCTCCGCGTCGAGCTTCTCCTCCAGCCGGCCGATGTCGTCGGCCTCCAGCAGCCGCCGCCCGGCCTCCCTGCTGCCGAGCGCGCTCTGCCGCGCGCTGCGCCGCGCCTCCGCCGCCACCACGTTGCGCGCGATGCCGTACAGCCAGGCCGTCTCGCTGCCGAGGTCGGGCCGGTAGGCGCGGGCGGAGTCGATCACCGCGAGGAAGGTCTCGGCGGTGAGGTCGGCGACGGTGTGCGGATCGGTGACCCGCCGGGCCATGAAGCGCGTGACGGCGTCGACATGGCGGCGGTAGAAGATCTCGAACGTGGCCGGGTCGTACATCTCTCCCGGCGGACCGCCCCTGCTTCTCGTGTGCGGTGCCAAGGTGTGCACCTCTCGTCCTCGGTCATGCTGTCACCCGTACTTGGTCCGCCGGGCCGAAAGCGTTACGGGGCAAGCGATATGGCAAGTGATCACCGGGCAAGCGAAAGGGCCCGTACGACCGAAGTCGTACGGGCCCCTTCAGGAGCTCAGCTGGTGCTGGAGCTACCAGGTCAGACCGACAAGACTACTTGTTGATCTTGGTGACCTGGCCGGCGCCCACGGTCCGGCCACCCTCACGGATGGCGAACTTCAGGCCCTCTTCCATGGCGATGGGCTGGATGAGCTCCACCTTCATCTCGGTGTTGTCACCCGGCATCACCATCTCGGTGCCCTCGGGGAGGGTCACAACGCCCGTCACGTCCGTCGTACGGAAGTAGAACTGCGGACGGTAGTTGTTGAAGAACGGCGTGTGGCGGCCACCCTCGTCCTTGGACAGGATGTAGGCCTGGGCCTCGAACTCGGTGTGCGGCGTGACCGAACCGGGCTTGATGATGACCTGGCCGCGCTCGACGTCCTCGCGCTTGATGCCACGGAGGAGCAGACCGACGTTCTCACCGGCCTGGCCCTCGTCGAGCAGCTTGCGGAACATCTCGATGCCGGTGACCGTGGTGGTGGTCTTGTCCTGCTTGATACCGACGATGTCGACGGTCTCGTTGACCTTGAGGACACCACGCTCGATACGACCGGTGACGACGGTGCCACGACCGGTGATCGTGAAGACGTCCTCGATCGGCATCAGGAACGGCTTGTCGACGTCACGCTCGGGCTGCGGGATGTTCTCGTCGACGGCCTTCATCAGGTCGAGGACGGACTGGCCCCACTCCTTGTCACCCTCAAGGGCCTTGAGCGCCGAGACCTTGACGACCGGCAGGTCGTCGCCCGGGAACTCGTACTCGGAGAGCAGCTCACGGACCTCGAGCTCGACGAGCTCCAGGATCTCCTCGTCGTCCACCATGTCGGCCTTGTTCAGGGCGACGACGATGTACGGAACGCCGACCTGGCGGGCCAGGAGCACGTGCTCCTTGGTCTGCGGCATCGGGCCGTCGGTGGCGGCGACGACGAGGATGGCGCCGTCCATCTGCGCCGCACCCGTGATCATGTTCTTGATGTAGTCCGCGTGACCGGGGCAGTCGACGTGGGCGTAGTGACGGGTCTCCGTCTGGTACTCGACGTGCGCGATGGAGATGGTGATACCGCGCTGGCGCTCCTCGGGAGCCTTGTCGATCTGGTCGAACGCCGAGGCCTCGTTCAGGTCCGGGAACGCGTCGTGCAGCACCTTGGTAATGGCGGCCGTGAGGGTCGTCTTACCGTGGTCGATGTGACCGATGGTGCCGATGTTGACGTGCGGCTTAGTCCGCTCGAACTTCGCCTTCGCCACTGGGGTCCTCCTGTGGAGTGGTTCTGAACGCCTTGCTTCATCGGCGCCAGGTGATCTTTGCTGGAAAGTCCGGGTCCCGGGGCAAACAACCGTGTTTGCGGCTGTTTGCCCCACGAGGCTCCGGAGTCAAGCCTAAAGCGTGTGTACGCGGTGCGTTGAACGCGGTGGTCCAACGCTGTGCGTTACTCGCCCTTGGCCTTCGCGATGATCTCCTCGGCGACGTTCCGCGGAACCTCGGCGTAGGAGTCGAACTGCATCGAGTAGCTTGCGCGACCCGAGGTCTTGCTGCGGAGGTCTCCGACGTAGCCGAACATCTCCGAGAGGGGCACGAGGCCCTTCACGACGCGGGCACCGGCCCGCTCCTCCATGGCCTGGATCTGACCACGGCGGGAGTTGATGTCGCCGATGACCTCACCCATGTAGTCCTCGGGCGTGGTGACCTCGACGGCCATCATCGGCTCGAGCAGCACGGGGCTGGCCTTGCGCGCGGCCTCCTTGAAGGCCTGCGAACCGGCGATCTTGAAGGCGAGCTCGGAGGAGTCGACCTCGTGGTAGCCACCGTCGATGAGCGTGACGCGGACGCCCGTCATCTCGTAGCCCGCGAGGATGCCGAACTGCATGGCCTCCTGCGCACCGGCGTCCACCGAAGGGATGTACTCCTTCGGGATGCGGCCACCGGTGACCTTGTTCACGAACTCGTACGAGGCGTCGCCGCCCTCGATCGGCTCGATGGCGATCTGCACCTTGGCGAACTGGCCGGTACCACCAGTCTGCTTCTTGTGCGTGTAGTCGACGCGCTCGACGGCCTTGCGGATCGTCTCGCGGTAGGCGACCTGCGGCTTGCCGACGTTGGCCTCGACCTTGAACTCACGGCGCATACGGTCGACCAGCACCTCGAGGTGCAGCTCGCCCATACCACCGATGATGGTCTGGCCCGTCTCCTCGTCCGAGTGGACCTGGAAGGAGGGGTCCTCCTCCGCGAGACGCTGGATGGCGACACCCAGCTTCTCCTGGTCACCCTTGGACTTGGGCTCGATGGCGACCTGGATGACCGGCGCCGGGAAGTCCATGGACTCCAGGATCACCGGCTGCTTGTCGTCGCACAGCGTCTCACCGGTCGTGGTCTGCTTCAGACCCATGACGGCGATGATGTCGCCGGCGCCCACCGACTCGATCTCCTCACGCTTGTTCGCGTGCATACGGTAGATCTTGCCGATGCGCTCCTTCTTGCCCTTGACGGAGTTCAGCACGGCGGTGCCGGACTCCAGGCGGCCCGAGTAGACCCGGACGAAGGTGAGCTTGCCGAGGTGCGGGTCGCTCATGATCTTGAACGCCAGCGCGGACAGCGGCTCGTCGTCGGACGGCTTGCGCTTGACGACCTCCTCCGGGTCGTTCACGGCGTGGCCCTCGATGGCCTCGACGTCGAGCGGCGTGGGGAGGTAGCGCACGACCGCGTCGAGCAGGGGCTGGACGCCCTTGTTCTTGAACGCGGTACCACAGAACACCGGGGTGACCGTGACGCCGTCGGACTTGCCGGACGCGATGGTGATGCGGCGGATCGCGGCGTACAGCTGCTCCTCGGTGGGCTCCTGGCCCTCCAGGAACAGCTCCATGATCTCGTCGTCGTTCTCCGCGACGGCCTCGACCAGCTTGCCGCGGTACTCCTCGGCGGCCTCGGTGTGCGTGGCCGGGATGTCGACGACGTCGTACATCTCGCCCTTGGCGGCCTCGGCGGACCACACGAGCGCCTTCATGCGGACCAGGTCCACAACGCCCTTGAAGTCCATCTCGGCGCCGATCGGCAGCTGCATGACGAGCGGGACGGCACCCAGGCGGCTGGAGATCATGTCCACACAGCGGTGGAACTCCGCGCCCGTACGGTCCAGCTTGTTCACGAAGCAGATGCGCGGCACGCCGTAGCGGTCGGCCTGACGCCACACGGTCTCGGACTGCGGCTCGACACCGGCGACACCGTCGAACACCGTGACGGCACCGTCGAGCACGCGGAGCGAACGCTCCACCTCGACCGTGAAGTCGACGTGACCCGGGGTGTCGATGATGTTGATCGTGTAGTCGTTGTCCTCGAGCGGCCAGTGACAGGTGGTGGCAGCAGAGGTGATCGTGATGCCACGCTCCTGCTCCTGCTCCATCCAGTCCATGGTGGCAGCGCCGTCGTGGACCTCACCGATCTTGTAGCTGACGCCGGTGTAGAAGAGGATCCGCTCGGTGGTGGTCGTCTTGCCCGCGTCGATGTGGGCCATGATCCCGATGTTGCGGACCCTGGCCAGGTCAAGTGAAGTGGTAGCCATAAGGCTTCGGTCTTCTCTCGGTCTCGATGTGGGTTGCGACTACCAGCGGTAGTGCGCGAAGGCCTTGTTGGACTCGGCCATCTTGTGGGTGTCCTCGCGCTTCTTCACAGCGGCACCGAGGCCGTTGGACGCGTCGAGAAGCTCGTTGAGCAGACGCTCGGTCATGGTCTTCTCGCGACGGGCGCGGGAGTAACCGACCAGCCAGCGCAGCGCGAGCGTGTTGGCACGACCGGGCTTGACCTCGATCGGAACCTGGTACGTCGCACCACCGACACGGCGGGACTTGACCTCGAGGGTCGGCTTGATGTTCTCCAGCGCGCGCTTCAGCGTGATGACCGGGTCGTTGCTGGTCTTCTCGCGCAGGCCCTCCATGGCGCCGTACACGATGCGCTCGGCGGTGGAGCGCTTGCCGTTCAGCAGCACCTTGTTGATGAGGGAGGTCACCAGAGGAGAACCGTAGACCGGGTCGATGATGACCGGGCGCTTCGGGGCGGGGCCCTTACGAGGCATTCTTACTTCTCCTTCTTGGCGCCGTAGCGGCTGCGGGCCTGCTTGCGGTTCTTGACACCCTGGGTGTCGAGCGAACCGCGGATGATCTTGTAGCGAACACCGGGCAGGTCCTTCACACGGCCGCCGCGCACGAGCACGATGGAGTGCTCCTGCAGGTTGTGTCCCTCACCCGGAATGTAAGCGGTGACCTCGATCCCGCTGGTCAGACGCACACGCGCGACCTTACGCAGGGCCGAGTTCGGCTTCTTCGGGGTGGTCGTGAACACACGCGTGCAGACGCCGCGACGCTGGGGCGAACCCTCGAGTGCGGGCGTCTTGTTCTTCTCGACCTTGTCCTGCCGGCCCTTACGGACCAGCTGCTGGATCGTAGGCACTACTTCTCCGGTTTCTGTGTGCCGAATGGTGAAGCTAACCTGGAACATTCGCCGACCCACGCGGTCGGGTGTGTCGAAACTGCTGAACTCCCGCCGCGAGGCAGAAAGGGCGCAGAGTACGGCGGCCGCTTACGGCTCCCCCTGTGCGGTTGAAGGCACGCACGAGAGCCAGGGCACACCCCAGGCACAAGGTCTGAGCGTACCTACCTCATTCGCTATGGTCAAAACAAATGGGCGGGCGGGGGTTTAAGGACGGACGCATCCGCGCCGCCGAACGCCCGCCGGGCCTCAGGTCCCGCTGCTGGACGAGACTCCCGCGATCATGAAAAGCAGGAGGAAGAACGCCCAGCCCGCCACGGAGAGCCAGCCCAGGATGACGCCGGCCAGGGCGAAGCCCTCACCGCCCTCACCTGTGCGCTTGATCTCCGCGCGGGCGGTGTGGCCCAGGACGACCGCCGGAATGCCGGTGAGCCCGAACGACATGGTCGTGAGCACACCGCAGACCATCGCGCCGATGGCCTTGCCGTTGGTCGGCGGGGGCAGCGCGGGCGCCGGCATGAAGGTTCTCGGGACCATGGGCGGCGTGGGCGCCATGCCGCTCGGCTGCGCCCCTGAGGGCCCCTGAGGCAGGTCGGCGACCAGGACGGCCAGCTCCCCCACCGTGCGCGCCTGGTAGGCCCTCTCGACGCGCCTCTCGTACTCGTCCTGCGGGAGGCGGCCCTCGCTGAAGCCCGCCTTCAGCACATCGACGGCACGCTCACGGTCGGCATGTGCGGCGAGCATGGAGGGGACACTGCCCTGCGCCTGCTGCCACGGGATCGGCTGCCATGACGGATTCGACACGAGAAACTCCCCCGGACTGGTTGTCCCTCCATGATGCGACAACGCACAGCCCCCGGCACCGGTTCCCCGCACCGGTTCTGTCCCGGTTCTGCCACATCGCACACACGTACGCCCACCCCGCACGCCCGTGCCCTCGCACGCCCGTACGCCGCCGGGCCCCCGATGACGGAACGCCGAAGGGCGGCCACCCGAAGGTGACCGCCCCTCAACTCAAGCAACCACAACCGTTCGCCTACTGGTTGTACGGACCGTAGTCGTAGTCCTCCAGCGGGACGGCCTGGCCGGAGCCCGTGCCGAACGGCGAGTAGTCGATGTCGTCGTAGCCGACGGCCGAGTACATCGCGGCCTTGGCCTCCTCGGTCGGCTCCACCCGGATGTTGCGGTAGCGGGACAGACCCGTACCGGCCGGGATGAGCTTACCGATGATGACGTTCTCCTTGAGGCCGATGAGGCTGTCGGACTTGGCGTTGATCGCCGCGTCCGTCAGGACTCGGGTCGTCTCCTGGAAGGAGGCGGCCGACAGCCAGGATTCCGTCGCCAGCGAGGCCTTGGTGATACCCATCAGCTGCGGACGACCGGAGGCCGGGTGACCGCCCTCCTGGACCACACGACGGTTCTCGGTCTCGAACTTGGAGCGCTCGACCAGCTCGCCGGGCAGCAGCTCGGCGTCGCCGGACTCGATGATCGTCACACGGCGGAGCATCTGCCGGATGATGATCTCGATGTGCTTGTCGTGGATCGACACACCCTGCGAGTTGTAGACCTTCTGGACCTCGCCGACCAGGTGGACCTGGACGGCACGCTGACCCAGAATGCGCAGCACGTCGTGCGGGTTGGTGGCACCCACGGTGAGCTTCTGGCCCACCTCGACGTGCTCGCCCTCGCTCACCAGCAGACGGGCGCGCTTCGAGATCGGGAACGCCGTCTCGTCGCTGCCGTCGTCCGGCGTGATGACGATCTTCTTGGTCTTCTCCGTCTCCTCGATGCGGACGCGACCGGCCGCCTCGGAGATCGGCGCGACACCCTTGGGCGTACGGGCCTCGAAGAGCTCGACGACACGCGGCAGACCCTGCGTGATGTCGTCACCGGCCACACCACCGGTGTGGAAGGTACGCATCGTCAGCTGGGTACCGGGCTCACCGATGGACTGGGCGGCGATGATGCCGACCGCCTCACCGATGTCGACCAGCTTGCCGGTGGCCAGGGAGCGGCCGTAGCACATGGCACACGTGCCGACCTTGGACTCACAGGTCAGGATCGAGCGGGTCTTGACCTCCTCGACACCGTGGTGCACGAGCTGGTCGATGAGCACGTCGCCCAGGTCCACGTTGGCCGGCGCGATCACCTTGCCGTCGATGACGACGTCCTCGGCGAGCATGCGGGCGTAGACGCTGGTCTCGACGTCCTCGGCCTTGCGCAGGATGCCGGCCTCGTCCTTCGAGGCGATCCGCAGCTTCAGACCGCGCTCGGTGCCGCAGTCCTCCTCGCGGATGATGACGTCCTGCGAGACGTCCACCAGACGACGGGTCAGGTAACCCGAGTCGGCGGTACGCAGGGCGGTGTCCGCCAGACCCTTACGGGCACCGTGCGTGGAGATGAAGTACTCCAGCACGGACAGGCCCTCGCGGAAGGACGCCTTGATGGGACGCGGGATGGTCTCGTTCTTGGCGTTCGACACCAGACCACGCATACCGGCGATCTGACGCATCTGCATCATGTTTCCGCGGGCACCCGAGTCGACCATCATGAAGATGGGGTTGGTCTTCGGGAAGTTCGCGTTCATCGCCTCGGCGACCTCGTTGGTCGCCTTGGTCCAGATCGCGATGAGCTCCTGCGTGCGCTCTTCCTTGGTGATCAGACCGCGCTCGTACTGCTTCTGGACCTTCTCGTCCTGCGCCTCGTACCCGCGGACGATCTCCTTCTTCGCCTCGGGAACGACGACGTCGGAGATGGCCACGGTGACACCGGAACGGGTCGCCCAGTAGAAGCCGGCCGCCTTCAGGTTGTCGAGCGTCGCCGCCACGATGACCTTGGGGTAGCGCTCGGCCAGGTCGTTGACGATCTCGGAGAGCTGCTTCTTGCCCACCGAGTAGTCGACGAACGGGTAGTCCTCGGGCAGCAGCTCGTTGAAGAGGGCACGGCCCAGCGTGGTCTTCAGACGGAAGCTGTCACCCTGCTGCCACTCCGGCTCGCCCTCCTCGCGCTCCGGCGGGGTCCAGCCGCGCGGCGGGATGGTGCCCACCGGGAAGCGGATGTCCACCGCGGACTGCAGCGCCAGCTCGCCGGCGTCGAACGCCATGATCGCCTCGGCCGTGGAGGCGAACGAACGCCCCTCGCCCTTGGTGTCACGGAGCTCGCCGTCGGTGGTGAGGAAGAACAGACCGAGAACCATGTCCTGGGTCGGCATGGTGACGGGACGACCGTCAGCCGGCTTCAGGATGTTGTTCGAGGACAGCATCAGGATGCGGGCCTCGGCCTGCGCCTCCGCGGAGAGCGGCAGGTGGACGGCCATCTGGTCACCGTCGAAGTCCGCGTTGAACGCGGTGCAGACGAGCGGGTGGATCTGGATGGCCTTGCCCTCGACCAGCTGCGGCTCGAAGGCCTGGATGCCGAGGCGGTGCAGGGTGGGAGCACGGTTCAGCAGCACCGGGTGCTCGGCGATGACCTCTTCGAGGACGTCGTACACGACGGTGCGGCCGCGCTCCACCATGCGCTTGGCGCTCTTGATGTTCTGCGCGTGGTTGAGGTCCACGAGCCGCTTCATCACGAACGGCTTGAAGAGCTCCAGCGCCATCGCCTTCGGCAGACCGCACTGGTGCAGCTTCAGCTGCGGACCGACGACGATCACGGAACGCGCGGAGTAGTCCACACGCTTGCCGAGCAGGTTCTGACGGAATCGACCCTGCTTGCCCTTCAGCATGTCGCTGAGGGACTTCAGCGGGCGGTTGCCGGGACCGGTGACCGGACGGCCACGACGGCCGTTGTCGAACAGCGCGTCGACGGCCTCCTGGAGCATGCGCTTCTCGTTGTTCACGATGATCTCGGGCGCGCCGAGGTCGAGAAGCCGCTTCAGACGGTTGTTCCGGTTGATCACACGCCGGTACAGGTCGTTCAGGTCGGAGGTCGCGAAGCGGCCACCGTCCAGCTGCACCATCGGGCGAAGGTCCGGCGGGATGACCGGCACGCAGTCGAGCACCATGCCCTTGGGGCTGTTGGAGGTCTGCAGGAAGGCAGAGACGACCTTCAGCCGCTTCAGCGCACGGGTCTTCTTCTGGCCCTTGCCGGTGCGGATGATCTCGCGGAGGCGCTCGGCCTCCTCGTCCAGGTCGAAGGACTCCAGGCGCTTCTGCAGCGCCGCGGCACCCATCGAACCGTCGAAGTACGTGCCGAAGCGGTCACGCAGCTCGCGGTAGAGGAGCTCGTCGCCCTCCAGGTCCTGGACCTTGAGGTTCTTGAACCGGGTCCAGACCTCGTCGAGACGGTCGATCTCGCGCTGCGTACGGTCGCGCAGCTGCTTCATCTCCCGCTCGGCACCTTCGCGCACCTTGCGGCGCACGTCGGCCTTGGCGCCCTCGGCCTCCAGCTCGGCCAGGTCGGTCTCGAGCTTCTTGGCGCGGGCCTCCAGGTCGGCGTCGCGACGGTTCTCGACCTGCTGACGCTCGACGGAGACATGGGCCTCCAGCGAGGGCAGGTCGCGGGTGCGGCGCTCCTCGTCGACGTACGTGATCATGTACGCCGCGAAGTAAATGACCTTCTCCAGGTCCTTCGGGGCGAGGTCGAGCAGGTAGCCCAGCCGCGACGGAACGCCCTTGAAGTACCAGATGTGGGTGACGGGAGCGGCCAGCTCGATGTGGCCCATCCGCTCACGGCGCACCTTGGCGCGCGTGACCTCGACGCCACAGCGCTCACAGATGATGCCCTTGAAGCGGACGCGCTTGTACTTGCCGCAGTAGCACTCCCAGTCCCGGGTCGGACCGAAGATCTTCTCGCAGAAGAGTCCGTCCTTTTCGGGCTTGAGCGTGCGGTAGTTGATCGTCTCGGGCTTCTTGACCTCGCCGTGGCTCCACTGACGGATGTCGTCAGCGGTGGCCAGACCGATCCGGAGCTCGTCGAAGAAGTTGACGTCGAGCACTATGCGTCAATCCCTCTCAGGGTTGTAAGTCATGGGGTCTGATACGGGGGTCCTGGGGCCGGCGGCCTTCATGGTGAAGGCCGCCGAACTCCCGTCAGACCTCTTCGACGCTGCTCGGCTCGCGCCGGGACAGGTCGATGCCAAGCTCCTCCGCAGCGCGGAAGACGTCCTCGTCGGTGTCGCGCATCTCGATGGACATGCCGTCCGAGGACAGCACCTCCACGTTGAGGCACAGGGACTGCATCTCCTTGATGAGCACCTTGAAGGACTCGGGGATGCCGGGCTCGGGAATGTTCTCGCCCTTGACGATGGCCTCGTAGACCTTCACGCGGCCGGTCACGTCGTCGGACTTGATGGTCAGCAGCTCCTGGAGGGCGTACGCGGCGCCGTAAGCCTCCAGCGCCCACACCTCCATCTCACCGAAGCGCTGGCCACCGAACTGGGCCTTACCACCCAGCGGCTGCTGGGTGATCATCGAGTACGGACCGGTCGACCGGGCGTGCAGCTTGTCGTCGACCAGGTGGTGGAGCTTCAGGATGTACATGTACCCGATCGAGATCGGGTCCGGGAACGGCTCACCGGAGCGGCCGTCGAACAGCCTCGCCTTACCGGTCGGCTGCACCATGCGCTCGCCGTCGCGGTTCGGGATGGTGTGCTGCAGCAGGCCGGCCAGCTCGTCCTCGCGGGCACCGTCGAAGACCGGGGTCGCGACGTTGGTGCCGGGGGCGACGGCGTCGGCGCCGATGACCTGCAGCCGCTTCGCCCAGTCCTCACCGAGGCCGGAGACGTCCCAGCCGCGGCTGGCGAGCCAGCCGAGGTGGATCTCCAGCACCTGTCCCGGGTTCATTCGGGACGGCACGCCGAGCGGGTTGAGGATGATGTCGACCGGGGTGCCGTCCTCCAGGAACGGCATGTCCTCGATCGGCAGGATCTTCGAGATGACGCCCTTGTTGCCGTGACGGCCGGCGAGCTTGTCACCGTCGGTGATCTTGCGCTTCTGCGCCACGTAGACACGAACCAGCTGGTTCACGCCCGGCGGCAGCTCGTCGCCCTCCTCGCGGTCGAAGACGCGGACGCCGATGACCTTGCCGATCTCGCCGTGCGGCACCTTCAGCGAGGTGTCACGGACCTCACGGGCCTTCTCACCGAAGATCGCGCGGAGCAGCCGCTCCTCCGGGGTCAGCTCGGTCTCACCCTTGGGCGTGACCTTGCCGACGAGGATGTCGCCGGCGACGACCTCGGCACCGATACGGATGATGCCGCGCTCGTCGAGGTCGGCGAGGACCTCCTCGGAGACGTTCGGGATGTCCCGGGTGATCTCCTCGGGGCCGAGCTTGGTGTCACGGGCGTCGACCTCGTGCTCCTCGATGTGGATCGAGGAGAGGACGTCGTCCTGCACGAGGCGCTGCGACAGGATGATCGCGTCCTCGTAGTTGTGACCCTCCCACGGCATGAACGCCACGAGCAGGTTCTTGCCGAGGGCCATCTCGCCGTTCTCGGTGGCCGGACCGTCGGCCAGGACCTGGCCCTCGATGATCCGGTCGCCCTCGTTGACGATGACCTTCTGGTTGACCGAGGTGCCCTGGTTGGAGCGGGCGAACTTGGCCAGGCGGTACGTGATGTACGTGCCGTCGTCGTTGGTGGTGGTGATGTAGTCCGCGGAGACCTCCTGGACCACACCCGCCTTCTCGGCCTTGACCACGTCGCCGGCGTCGACGGCGGAGCGGTACTCCATGCCGGTGCCGACGAGCGGGGACTCGCTCTTGATGAGCGGCACGGCCTGACGCATCATGTTCGCGCCCATGAGGGCACGGTTGGCGTCGTCGTGCTCCAGGAAGGGGATCATGGCGGTCGCGACCGACACCATCTGGCGCGGCGAGACGTCCATGTAGTCCACGTCGTCACCGGGGACGTAGTCGACCTCGCCGCCACGGCGGCGGACCAGGACGCGGTTCTCGGTGAAGCGCATGCCGTCGTCGAGCGTGGCGTTGGCCTGCGCGATGACGAAGCGGTCCTCCTCGTCGGCCGTCAGGTAGTCGACCTCGTCGGCGACGACACCGTCGGTGACCCGGCGGTACGGCGTCTCCACGAAACCGAACGCGTTGACGCGGCCGTAGGAGGCGAGCGAACCGATCAGACCGATGTTCGGGCCTTCGGGCGTCTCGATCGGACACATGCGCCCGTAGTGGGACGGGTGCACGTCACGGACCTCGAAGCCGGCCCGCTCACGGGACAGACCACCCGGACCAAGGGCCGACAGACGGCGCTTGTGGGTGAGACCCGACAGCGGGTTGTTCTGGTCCATGAACTGCGACAGCTGGCTGGTGCCGAAGAACTCCTTGATGGAGGCGACGACCGGCCGGATGTTGATCAGGGTCTGGGGCGTGATCGCCTCGACGTCCTGGGTCGTCATGCGCTCGCGGACGACACGCTCCATACGCGCCAGACCCGTACGGACCTGGTTCTGGATGAGCTCGCCGACGCTGCGCAGACGACGGTTGCCGAAGTGGTCGATGTCGTCGGTCTCGACGACGATCGTCTGGCCGTTGTCGGCGGCCGTCTCGGTCTCGCCCGCGTGCAGCTTCACCAGGTACTTGATCGTCGAGATGACGTCCTCGACGGTCAGGACGCCCGCGTCGAGCGGCGCCTCCGCACCCAGCTTCTTGTTGACCTTGTAGCGGCCGACCTTCGCGAGGTCGTAGCGCTTGGGGTTGAAGTACAGGTTCTCCAGCAGCGTCTGCGCGGCCTCGCGCGTGGGGGGCTCGCCCGGACGCAGCTTGCGGTAGATGTCGAGCAGCGCGTCGTCCTGCCCCTGGGTGTGGTCCTTCTCCAGGGTGGCGCGCATGGACTCGTACTCGCCGAACTCCTCCAGGATCTGCTCGGTGGTCCAGCCGAGTGCCTTGAGGAGGACGGTCACGGACTGCTTGCGCTTGCGGTCGATACGGACACCGACCATGTCGCGCTTGTCGATCTCCATCTCCAGCCAGGCACCCCGGGACGGGATGATCTTGGCGGAGAAGATGTCCTTGTCGGACGTCTTGTCGATGGAGGAGTCGAAGTAGACACCCGGCGAACGGACCAGCTGCGACACCACGACACGCTCGGTGCCGTTGATGACGAAGGTGCCCTTGTGGGTCATGAGCGGGAAGTCGCCCATGAAGACCGTCTGGGACTTGATCTCGCCGGTCTCGTTGTTGGTGAACTCGGCGGTGACGAAGAGCGGGGCCGCGTACGTGAAGTCGCGGTCCTTGCACTCGTCGATGCTGTTCTTCGGCGGCTCGAAACGGTGGTCGCGGAACGTCAGCGACATCGACCCGGAGAAGTCCTCGATCGGGGAGATCTCCTCGAAGATCTCCTCCAGACCGGACTTGGTGGGGACGTCCTGTCCGTTCTCCAGAGCCTCCTCGACCCGACTCTGCCAAGCGGTGTTGCCGAGCAGCCAGTCAAAGCTCTCGGTCTGCAGCGCGAGCAGGTTGGGAACCTCGAGAGGCTCCTTGATCTTTGCAAAAGAGATGCGCAGCGGGGCGGTGCTGGCGGCGGGGTTCGTATTCGCGGTCGAGGCGTTGCGCGAGGCGGCCAAGAGGGGGTCCTTCCGAGGGCTCGGACTCACTACGCGCGTACCGGCCCCCTCGACCGGGCGCGGAGATGGAAAGCCCCAGGTGAGGGACGTTCAATCGTCGGTGCTCGAGCGAGGGCATGCCCCTGGTGACGGGCAGGAGGCAGCTAACAGGCAGCGCAAAGGGTCAGTGTAGCCACTTGGCCCACTGATGTCCAGTGCGGGTTTACGGACCCTCGGAAACCCTCGTTGTTCCTCAACGCCTGCGGCAAGCCACGCCCTCGATGCACATCGATACTGCCCTCTTCGCCGTCGATCCATGCCTCGGAGTTCGGATCCGTGTGACGACGCGTCCTGAGAATTGCGCGCTGCGTGCAGTTCGTCAAGGCCCCCATGCCCGAACCAGATGCTGCGATCGTCACTCGCGGCCGGTCACCAGGGGTGCTCGGAGGCACGACGAAGATCACCATACTCGCCGCCACCGACAGTGCAAGGCAGCCGTCACTCGACGTCCCGGAACGCCGAAAGGCGACCACCCACATGGGTGATCGCCCTTCGGTACGTCCGCGTTACAGCCCCGAGGCCGGAGCCGCGCGCGAGCGGGTCCGCAGTGGACCCGTGGGCCTTACTTGACCTCGACGGAGGCGCCGGCGCCCTTGAGGGACTCGGCGGCCTTCTCGGCGGCGTCCTTGGCGACCTTCTCGAGAACGGGCTTCGGGGCGCCGTCCACGAGGTCCTTGGCCTCCTTCAGGCCCAGGGAGGTCAGCTCACGCACGACCTTGATGACCTGGATCTTCTTGTCGCCGGCACCGGTGAGGATGACGTCGAACTCGTCCTGCTCCTCAGCGGCCTCGGCCGGGGCGCCGGGGACGGCGGGGCCGGCAACGGCGACGGCCGCGGCGGCGGTGACGTCGAACTTCTCCTCGAACGCCTTCACGAACTCGGAGAGCTCGATGAGGGTCATCTCCTCGAACTGCGCGAGCAGGTCTTCCTGGCTGAGCTTCGCCATGATGGGCGATCCTTCCACTAATTTCGGCAGGTGCCGGATGTATCGAAACGGCGGGCGTACTTACGGCCCGCTACGACCCGCGCCTCAGGCGGCGTGGATCAATGCGCGAGCCGAATTACTCGGCACCGCCCTGCTCGTCCTGCTTGGCGCGAAGAGCGTCCACGGTGCGGACGAGCTTCGAGGGAAGCGCCTGGAAGAGCTGAGCAGCCTGGGACTGCTTGCCCTTGAAGGCACCCGCCAGCTTGGAGAGCAGAACCTCGCGGGACTCGAGGTCCGCAAGCTTCTTGATCTCGTCGGCGGACAGCGCCTTGCCGTCAAGGACACCGCCCTTGATGACGAGGTTCGGGTTGTCCTTGGCGAAGTCACGAAGACCCTTCGCCGACGTCACCGGGTCACCGGTGATGAAGGCAACCGCCGTCGGACCGTTGAACAGGTCGTCGAGCGTCGAGATCCCGGCCTCGTTGGCCGCGATCTTGGTCAGCGTGTTCTTCACCACGGCGTACTGGGCGTCTTCACCGAGCGAACGACGCAGCGTCTTGAGCTGCGCCACGGTGAGACCCCGGTACTCGGTCAGCACGGCGGCGTTCGAGCTACGGAACTGCTCCGTGAGCTCGGCCACCGCGGCAGCCTTGTCGGGCCTTGCCATAGAGCGTCGGCCTCCTTCCGGGTGATGAGGACCGCTCAGAAGGGGCCATGAACAAACGAAACGCCCCGGCGCAGGCGCACGGGGCGTAGCTCGACCGGACGAATTCCGTACGATCACGGAACCGGACCAGGAGCAACTTCCACAGTCACCTGCGCGGGTCGTCCGCGGTTCAGCGGATCCTTCGGCCACCGCGCCCTCTCGCGAGCACACGGCAACGACCAGCGGTCTTTGGCTTCTCCGGAAGGTTAGATGACACACGACGTGTCAAGCAAATCCGCTCCCTGAGGGGCGGCACTCAGCCCTCTCCCGCCCCGTCCACCCGCTCGGCGAGGTCGACGGTGTCCTCGGCCGACGGGGTCTCGACGGTCACCGGCCGGTCGAGGTCCAGAAGGGTGACGGTCAGGTCGAGCGGGCCCGTGTCGACCATCCGCCCGTCCTTCAGGGTCTGGGTCTCCCCCCGCAGCCGGTACCGCTTGGCCCGGCCGTCGTCGTCGACCCACAGGTCCATGGTGAGCGTCTCCTCGATGTCCAGCATCATGAACTGGTCGAGGCTGGTCGTCCGCAGCTCCCGGGTCGCCTTGTCGGGGGCGGCTGCCTGGGCGGCCCTCAGGCTCTTCATGGTGACCGTTCCCCGGTAGTGCGTGGTCCCGCTCCCGTCGACCGTCCCGGTACCGACCTCGCGGACCTTCTTCGCGCCGGTCAGGAGTGTGGACTGCGCGAGAGGGCTCGCCTCCAACGCGGTGGGCAGTACGCGGTACGTGTTGTTCTCCGCGCCGCCACGCCCCCACACGGCCGGCCCGACGCTGAACCACTCCTTGTCCGCCGGGGCGCCGATGGCGGCCGGGTCCCCCTCGGCGTAGAGCACCCCGTCGGCGAACCGCACGTCCACGGGCTTGCCCTCGCTCGCGCCCAGCCCGGTCACATCCATGCGCATCGCGGTCGGCCGTGCGGTCATCGCCGCCTCGACCCGCATCTTCCCGTGCTCCGGCAGGGTGCCGGTCACCCGGTACCGCAGCGACGCGACCTCCGTGGTCCGCTCGGCGGCCCGGGCCACGGCCTCGGCGGGTGTCCTCGGTTTCGCCTCTGCCGCGGCCTCCGTGCCGCAGGCGGTGGCGCCGCCGAGCAGCGCGGCCACGACGGTGATCCCGACCGCTCTGCGGCGATGCACGGAGCGTACGGAGCCGTGCGCGGCAAACCTCATGTGTCCCCCTGTCACCTCACGTCCCACCTGTGTGGGACGGCTGGGACACTAGCGCCGTCCGGTCGTGTCTGTCCCGCGAATTCAGCTCGTCGGCAGGGAGCTCATCAGGTCCTTGTAGTCGACCGCCTCGGCGGCCGGCGGCTCCTCGGTGGAGACGTCGACGCCGTAGTCGCTGTAGTGGACCGTGGAGTTCACCGTGCCGTTCGCGGTGTCGGCCTTCTCGACCTTCTTGACCAGCAGGTCGTCGTCGTCGATCCAGAGGTCGATGTCGACGGTGGTGATGCCGGACGCCTTCAGCTGCTGCTCCAGTTCGGCCCGCATCTCCTCGCCGAGGTTCGCGTTCCGCTCCTGGAGGTCGGCGACGTCCACGGTGCCGGCGTAGTGCGTGGTCCGCTCCCCTCGGACGTCCTCCTCACCGATCTCCTCGACGTCGCCGGAGGCCAGCAGGAGCCGTACGGACTGGTTCGGGGTGACGCTCTTGAAGTGCTCCTGCACATAGGCGCCGGAGGCCCCTCCGATCATCTCGTCCATGTCCTCGTACGCGTAGCGGATCCACCGCTTGCCGCCGTACTGCCCGGCGAACAGGTCGCCCATGTCCGCGTAGTAGGCGTCGGGCAGATAGCGGGCCTCGGTCGAGGTGATGCCGAGGGAGCGCATCTGCTCGGCCGCCTGGCCGCCGGTGTACGTGATGGTCATGGTGCCGTCGAGGCCGTCGGCCCAGTCGACCTCGCCGTCCGCCTCGATGGACATCAGCTCGCCCAGGTCGCCGGTGGACTCGATCCTCGACGAGTCGGCGTCACGGGTGGAGGAGTCCGCGAGCTTCAGCGCCGCGAACGGATCGCCCCCGCCGTCCTCGTCCGAGTCCGGGGAGCCGCAGGCCACCACCCCCGTCAGCGCGGCCACCACCGCGAACGACACTGCCGTACGGCGACATGTGGTCGTCCTGGTCATCCGTCCCCACCCCCAGGGAGATTCACCGTGCTCCGCACACCAGGGCAACACATGCGCGCGCGTATGCCCACCCGTACGCCGGAAAGACCCCGCGATGACCGCGCAGGGCCCCTGTGCCGCAAAGGGACGAGCCCCGCACCTCGGAAGGTGCGGGGCTCGTCCTCGGGCCGTGCGTCCGCGACGCGGCTGCCGGTGAGCGTCAGGCTCAGACGGCGGCCGGGTCCTCCTCGACGAGGAGGTTGCGGGTGCGGTTGGAGTCGATCGGAATGCCGGGGCCGATCGTGGTGCTGATCGCGGCCTTCTTGATGTAGCGACCCTTGGCGGCCGACGGCTTCAGACGGAGGATCTCCTCCAGCGCCGCGGCGTAGTTCTCCACCAGCTTGGTGTCGTCGAAGGACGTCTTGCCGATGATGAAGTGCAGGTTCGAGTGCTTGTCGACGCGGAACTCGATCTTGCCGCCCTTGATGTCGTTGACGGCCTTCACGACGTCCGGGGTCACGGTGCCGGTCTTGGGGTTCGGCATGAGACCACGGGGACCGAGCACGCGGCCGAGGCGGCCGACCTTGCCCATGAGGTCCGGGGTGGCGACGACGGCGTCGAAGTCCAGACGGCCCTTCGCCACCTCGTCGATCAGTTCGTCGGAGCCGACGATGTCGGCGCCGGCGGCGGTCGCGGCCTCGGCACGGTCACCGGTCGCGAAGACCAGGACCCGGGCGGTCTTACCGGTGCCGTGCGGGAGGTTCACGGTGCCACGAACCATCTGGTCGGCCTTGCGCGGGTCGACACCCAGACGGAAGGCGACCTCGACGGTGCCGTCGAACTTGGACGTGGAGGTCTCCTTGGCGAGACGGACGGCCTCGAGCGGGGCGTAGAACTTGTCCCGGTCGACCTTGGCGTCCGCAGCGCGGAGAGCCTTGCTGCGCTTGCTCACAACTGCTCCTGTGTGTTCTGAAAGGAGTCGTGGTGTACGGGCCGAGCAGGCCCTACCACGTGCGGCTGCCCCTGCTCAGGGCAGCTGCATGGTTCTACGAAGGTGGGGTTCAGCCCTCGACCGTGACGCCCATGGAACGCGCGGTACCGGCGATGATCTTCGCGGCGGCGTCCAGGTCGTTGGCGTTGAGGTCGGGCATCTTCGTCGTGGCGATCTCGCGGACCTGCGCCTCGGTGATCTTGGCGACCTTGGTCTTGTGCGGCTCGCCGGAGCCCTTCTCGATACCCGCGGCCTTGAGGATCATCTTGGCGGCCGGGGGCGTCTTGGTGACGAAGGTGAAGGAGCGGTCCTCGTAGACCGTGATCTCCACCGGGATGACCCACCCGCGCTGCGACTCGGTCGCGGCGTTGTAGGCCTTGCAGAACTCCATGATGTTGACGCCGTGCTGACCGAGCGCGGGGCCGACCGGCGGAGCCGGGTTGGCCGCGCCGGCCTGGATCTGGAGCTTGATGAGCCCCGTGACCTTCTTCTTCTTGGGAGGCATTACTCTCCGGGTCCTTTCGGTTCGAGTGCGCCCTCATCCGGTTCGCGGCCAGATGAAGGCATACCGCACAACGATAGCGGGTATAGATGCGCGGCCAAAAACCGAGCAGGTCAGACAAGCTGCGAACAGCTCGCCTGACCTGGTCGGAAGCGTGGGTTGCGGCGCTCCGATGAACTCAGTCCTTCAGGACTCAGTTCTTCTGGATCTGGTCGAACGACAGCTCGACCGGGGTCTCGCGGCCGAAGATCTCCACGAGGCCCTTGACCTTCTTCGAGTCCGCGTTGATCTCGTTGATGGTCGCCTGCAGCGTGGCGAACGGGCCGTCCGTGACGGTGACCGAGTCGCCGACCTCGAAGTCCAGCACCTGGACCTCGACCTTGCGGGCGGGCGCCGGCTTGCCCTCGGCCTCGGCGGCCTCACGGGCGGCCTTCTCCTCGGCCTCCGGCGCGAGCATCTTGACGATCTCGTCCAGGGTCAGCGGGTACGGGTCGTAGGCGTTGCCCACGAAGCCGGTGACGCCGGGGGTGTTGCGGACGACGCCCCAGGACTCGTTCGTCAGGTCCATGCGGACGAGAACGTATCCGGGCAGCTTGTTCTGGCGGATCGTCTTGCGCTCGCCGTTCTTGATCTGCGCGACCTCTTCCTGCGGCACCTCGGCCTGGAAGATGAAGTCCTCGACGTTGAGCGAGACGGCACGCTGTTCGAGGTTGGTCTTCACGCGGTTCTCGTAACCGGCGTAGGTGTGGATGACGTACCACTCGCCGGGCAGGCTGCGCAGTTCCTCACGGAGGGCCTCGACGGGGTCGACCGGCTCGGTCTCCTCCTCGACGGCCTCGTCGGCCGCCTCGTCCTCGTCCTCGTCGGCATCCGCGTCGTCGGAGTCGTCCTCGACGTGCAGGGCCTCTTCCTCGGCCGGCTCCCCCGCCTCGGCCTCGGCAGCCTCGAACTCGTCGACGTCGTCCTCGGAGTCCGCGCCCTCGACGATGTCGAGTTCGTCGTCCACGGACTCGGCACCTTCACCGCGAGGCTCCATGGCGTCCTTCAGGTTCGGGTCAGACACGTGGCTGCTTCTTCCTGGATCATGGGGGTGGAACACGCGAAAGGGGCGCCAGGTAACGGCGCCCTTCGCTCTCGGCTCAGCCGAAGACGTACTTGGCGGCCTTGTCGAGGCCGAAGTCAATCACAGTAACGAGACCGATCATGATGACGACGAAGACGATGACCACCGTCGTGTAGGTCGTCAGCTGGGAACGGGTCGGCCAGACGACCTTCCGCAGCTCCGCGACGATCTGGCGGTAGAAGAGCGCGAGGCGCTTCAGCGGGCCCTTCTTGGCGCGCTTGCCGCCCTTGCGGGTCTTCTTCTTGTCCTCGGGCACCTCGTCCTGGGCATCAGGCGTGTCGATGGAGCCCACGGCGTCCGTCATTCATCCTCACCTGATTCCGGTCCGGGTCGTGGCCGTGCCGCGCCCGGTCTGAGCCGCACGGCGGAACATTGCTGTACGTACATGCGCACACATCCTGGCGTGAGGAGTGTGTAGCAGGGCCGGAGGGACTTGAACCCCCAACCGCTGGTTTTGGAGACCAGTGCTCTACCAATTGAGCTACGACCCTTTGCGGTTCTCCCCCAACGTACCGCATCCGACCGAGTGCACGGTGTGCACCTGGAGAGCGCGGCCGGTGAAGGCCAACGAGGAGAGAGCATACGTGGTCCGAGGCCTGTCGTCGAACAGAAAGCGTCCGCAGGGGCGTTGTTCGACGAAGATCGACTGTTTCCGGCCGCGGATACGGACGGTTGTTCCGTGGCTGTTCAGTCTGTGAAACCCGCGTGCCCGGCGCGTTTCCTGTCTGGAACGATGGGGTCCATGAGCGCTGCAACCCCTCCCACCGAGCGCCGGGTCTCCGCGCGCATCGGCGCGATCTCCGAGTCCGCCACCCTCGCCGTGGACGCCAAGGCCAAGGCCCTCAAGGCCGCCGGGCGCCCGGTGATCGGCTTCGGCGCCGGTGAGCCCGACTTCCCGACCCCGGACTACATCGTCGAGGCGGCCGTCGAGGCCTGCAAGAACCCGAAGTACCACCGCTACACGCCGGCCGGTGGTCTGCCCGAGCTGAAGGCGGCGATCGCCGCGAAGACCCTGCGTGACTCCGGTTACGAGGTCGACGCGTCGCAGGTCCTCGTCACCAACGGCGGAAAGCAGGCCATCTACGAGGCGTTCGCCGCGATCCTCGACCCGGGCGACGAGGTCATCGTCCCGGCGCCGTACTGGACGACGTACCCGGAGTCGATCCGTCTAGCCGGCGGTGTCCCGGTCGAGGTCGTCGCCGACGAGACCACGGGCTACCGGGTCTCCGTCGAGCAGTTGGAGGCGGCCCGAACGGAGAACACGAAGGTTCTGCTCTTCGTCTCCCCCTCCAACCCGACCGGCGCGGTCTACACGCGCGCGCAGGTGGAGGAGATCGGCCGCTGGGCCGCCGAGAAGGGCCTGTGGGTCCTGACCGACGAGATCTACGAGCACCTGGTCTACGGGGACGCCGAGTTCCACTCGTTGCCGGTGGTCGTGCCCGAGCTGGCCGACAAGACGATCGTGGTCAACGGTGTCGCGAAGACATACGCGATGACCGGCTGGCGCGTGGGGTGGGTCATCGGCCCGAAGGACGTCGTGAAGGCCGCGACCAACCTCCAGTCGCACGCCACGTCGAACGTCTCCAACGTGGCCCAGGTCGCCGCGCTGGCCGCCGTCTCGGGTGACCTCTCGGCCGTGGAGAAGATGAAGGAGGCCTTCGACCGGCGCCGCAAGACGATCGTGCGGATGCTCAACGAGATCGACGGTGTGTTCTGCCCGGAGCCCGAGGGCGCGTTCTACGCCTACCCGTCGGTGAAGGAGCTGATCGGCAAGGAGATCCGCGGCAAGCGCCCCCAGGACACGGTCGAGCTGGCCGCGCTGATCCTGGAGGAGGCCGAGGTCGCGGTCGTGCCCGGCGAGGCCTTCGGCACCCCCGGCTATCTGCGTCTGTCGTACGCCCTGGGTGACGAGGATCTCGTCGAGGGCGTCTCCCGCGTACAGAAGCTGCTGGCGGAGGCGACGGACTGAGGTCCGTGTGCCGTTCCCCCAGGTGGGCCCCGTCTACGGATTTCCGTAGACGGGGCCCATTCGCTTGTGCGAGCAAGACCACGTTCGAGGATTCCGCTACCGGGACGGTGTGGGCGTGCGGCAGGATCGGGCGATGGAGCGTGTACGTGATCTCTCTGAACTGCCCAAGGCCCATCTTCATCTGCACTTCACCGGGTCGATGCGGCCCACGACCGTGCTGGAGCTCGCCGACAAGTACGGGGTCCGGCTGCCCGACGCGCTGACGGAGGCGCTGACCAGCGGGGAACCGCCGAGACTGCGGGCTACGGACGAGCGCGGATGGTTCCGGTTCCAGCGGCTGTACGACGCGGCGCGCTCGTGCGTCAGAGAGCCCGACGACATCCAGCGGCTGGTGCGGGAGGCCGCGGAGGAGGACGTGCGGGACGGTTCGGGCTGGCTGGAGATCCAGGTGGACCCGACGTCGTACGCGCCCCGGCTGGGCGGGCTGATCCCGGCGCTGGAGGTCATCCTGGACGCGGTCGACACGACGGCGCGGGAGACCGGGCTCGGGATGCGGGTGCTGGTGGCGGCGAACCGGATGAAGCACCCGCTGGACGCGCGCACGCTGGCCCGGCTGGCGGTGCGGTACGCGGACCGGGGTGTGGTCGGGTTCGGGCTCTCCAACGACGAACGCCGGGGCATGGCGCGGGACTTCGACCGGGCGTTCGCGATCGCCCGTGAGGGGGGCCTGCTGTCCGCGCCGCACGGCGGTGAGCTGACCGGGCCGTCGTCGGTGCGGGACTGCCTGGACGACCTGCACGCCTCCCGGATCGGGCACGGGGTGCGCGCGGCGGAGGATCCGCGGCTGCTGCAGCGGCTCGCGGACCGCCAGATCACCTGCGAGGTCTGCCCGGCCTCGAACGTCGCGCTCGGTGTCTACGAGAAACACGGGGACGTCCCGCTACGGACGCTGTTCGAGGCCGGTGTGCCGCTGGCGCTCGGCGCGGACGACCCGCTGCTGTTCGGCTCGCGCCTCGCGGCCCAGTACGAGATCGCCCGCCACCACCACAACTTCACGGACGCGGAGTTGGCGGAGCTGGCCCGGCAGTCGATCCGGGCGTCGGCGGCCCCGGAGCTGGAGCGGAACAAGCTGCTGTCCGGGGTGGACGACTGGCTCGCCAGCCCGGCCGGGTCCGACGCAGCCTAGAGGCCGGCTCGTCCTAGAGGCTGACGCCGACAGTCACCGGCTCGTTGACCAGGGTGATCCCGAAGGCCGCCCGGACTCCGGTGACGACCTCGCGGGCCAGGGCGAGCAGGTCCTCGGTGGTGGCGGTGCCCCGGTTGGTGAGGGCCAGGGTGTGCTTCGTGGAGATCCGGGCGGGGCCGGTGCCGTAGCCCTTGGTGAAGCCCGCCTTGTCGATCAGCCAGGCGGCGGAGGTCTTGGTGTGGCCGTCGCCGGCGGGGTACGCGGGCGGGGTGACGTCGTCCCCGAGGCGCTCGCGCACGCGCGCGTGGAACGCGGCGAACTGCTTGTCGGTGAGGATCGGGTTGGTGAAGAACGATCCGGCGGACCAGGTGTCGTGGTCCTCGGGATCGAGCACCATGCCCTTCCCCGCGCGCAGCTTCAGCACGGTCTCGCGGGCGTCGGCGAGGGGTACCCGGTCGCCGGGTTCCACGCCGAGCGTGCGGGCCGTCTCCGCGTACTTGATCGGTCCCGACAGGCCGCCCGCGTCCTCCAGTTCGAACCGGACGCGCAGGACGACGTACCGCTCGGGCTCGTCCTTGAAGCGGCTGTGGCGGTACGAGAAGGCGCACTCGGTGTTGGGGACGGTGACCGTCTCGCGGGTGCGGCGGTCGTAGGCGACGACCTCGGTGACGGTGGAGGCGACCTCCTGGCCGTACGCGCCGACGTTCTGGATCGGGGTGGCGCCGGCGGAGCCGGGGATGCCGGCCAGGCACTCGATCCCGGCGAGCCCGGCCTCGACGGTCCGGGCGACCGCGTCGGTCCACACCTCGCCGGCGGCCAGCTCCAGCCGTGTCCCGTCGAGCGTGAAGCCCTTCGTGGCGATGACCAGCGCGGTTCCGGCGAAGCCCTGGTCCCCGATCACCAGGTTGGAGCCGCCGCCGATGAGCAGCAGCGGCGTACCGGTGTCGTCGGCCTCGCGGACGGCGGCGACGACCTCGTCGTCGGTGGTCGCGGTGATCAGCCGTCGCGCGGGCCCGCCCAGCCGGAAGGTGGTCAGCGGGGCGAGGGGGGCGTCGTGGAGTTCCTGCACGGGCTCAAGAGTACGAGACCCCCGCACCCGGGAGGGGCGGGGGACCGTGGGGTGCGGCTGGGCCGCGGGGGCCGTCAGGCCAGTCGTACGACCGCCCGGGACATGCCGAGGACCTTCAGGCCGCCGCTCATGGCCGTGAGGTCGACGCGGACCGTGTTGTCGTCGAGCTTGGCGCCGACCTTGGCGCTGACCTCGATGGTGGCGCCCTCGTCGTCGTTGGGGACGACGACGGGCTTGGTGAAGCGGACGCCGTACTCGACGACCGCGCCCGGGTCGCCGGTCCAGTCGGTCACGACACGGATCGCCTCGGCCATGGTGAACATGCCGTGCGCGATGACGTCCGGGAGGCCGACCTCCTTGGCGAACTTCTCGTTCCAGTGGATGGGGTTGAAGTCACCGGAGGCACCCGCGTATCGGACGAGGGTGGCGCGGGTCACGTCGAAGGACTGGGCGGGCAGTTCGGTTCCGACCTCGACGTCGTCGTAGGAGATCTTCGCGGTCATCGGGTTCTCACGCCTCCTCGGCCGCGCGGGCCACGAGCTTGGTCCAGGCGGTCACGACGTGTTCGCCGGACTCGTGGTGGACCTCGCCACGGATCTCCAGGACGTCGTTGCCCGCCAGGGACTTGATCGACTCGATGGTCGAGGTGACGGTGAGGCGGTCACCGGCGCGCACCGGGCGCTTGTGGGCGAACTTCTGGTCGCCGTGCACCACCCGGCTGTAGTCGAGGCCCAACTGGGGGTCCTGGACGACCTGTCCCGCGGCCTTGAAGGTGATCGAGAACACGAAGGTCGGCGGGGCGATCACATCGGCGTACCCGAGCGCCTTGGCCGCCTCGGGGTCCGTGTAGACGGGGTTGGCGTCCCCCACGGCCTCCGCGAACTCGCGGATCTTCTCCCGGCCGACCTCGTAGGGGTCGGTGGGCGGGTAGGTACGCCCCACGAAGGACTGGTCGAGCGCCATGGGCTCGGCACCTCCTGGTTGCTGCGGATACGGCGGTACTGCCGGCACCGGCGGGTACTGGCCGGTACTGGTCGATGTAACGACGCGAGGCCGCCCCCGATCACTCGGGGGCGGCCTCGTGTACGAGCCTGATTTATCGCGTTTCGCGGTGCGCGGTGTGCGCGTTGCAACGCGGGCAGTGCTTCTTCATCTCCAGTCGGTCCGGGTTGTTACGCCGGTTCTTCTTGGTGATGTAGTTCCGCTCCTTGCACTCCACGCAGGCCAGCGTGATCTTCGGGCGGACGTCGGTGGCAGCCACGTGAGTGCTCCTTGACGAACGGATGGGATTGGTTTAACGCAAGAAAGAGTAGCCGATCGAAGGACCGACCCCGCAATCGGCTACTGTCAGTAGCGGTGACCGGACTTGAACCGGTGACACAGCGATTATGAGCCGCTTGCTCTACCGACTGAGCTACACCGCTGTGATGCGATCGGATCCCGCCTCGCGACGGGAACCTTTCACACCAGAGCCCCAATACGGAATCGAACCGTAGACCTTCTCCTTACCATGGAGACGCTCTACCGACTGAGCTATTGGGGCGAGCGATGAAGACATTACACGTCCCACCGCCGATCGCCCAAATCCGTTTCCCGGCCCGCATCCATGGGCCGTCCAAGCGCCGCCCACGGGTCGTCCACGGAGCTTCCCGGAGCCGCCGGGAGCCGCCGCCCGTCCCGTTTCCGCAGGCCGCACGAGCCTCACGCACACCACCGTTCCCGGCTCCCCCAACGGTCCCTCTGCCGTCTCCCTGCTGTCTCCCTCCCGTCTCCCGGCAGGTGAACCGCACCGGTACGACTATTGCGCTCCTCCGCGACGACGGCGGGCGGCCCGCCTAGGCTCGACTCACTCTGCGTGATCTTGTAGCCCCAGGAGCGCGATGCCCGACAGCCAGCCGCAGCCGTCCTTCTCCTCCTCCGGCCCGCCCTCGGGCCCGGACGAGGCCGGCGCGCTGCTGCTGTGCGGGGCGCGACTGACCGACGGCCGGGTGGTGGACGTCCGGCTGGGCGGCGGACGGATCGAGGCGGTCGGCACGGCGGGCAGTCTGAGCCCCGGGCCCGCCGTGTCCGGGGCGTCCGCCACCCGGGTGGACCTCGGCGGCCATCTGCTCCTGCCGGCCCCCGTCGAGCCGCACGCGCACGGCGACACGGTCCTGTCGGCCGACTTCGAGGGGCCCGTCCCGTACGACGACCTGGACGTCCAGCGGCGGGCCACCGAGGCCGCGCTGCTGCAACTCGGGCACGGCGCCACGGCGTTGCGCTCACACGTCCACGTGGGCGGTGTGCAGGGGCTGGGTGCGCTGGCGGCGGTGCACGCCGCGCGGCAGGCGCTGCGCGGCCTCGTCGAGGTGACGACGGTGGCGATGCCCCGGGTGTTGACCGGGGTGGCCGGGGCGGACGGGCTCGCGATCCTGCGGGACGCGGTGAAGATGGGTGCCTCGGTGGTCGGCGGCTGTCCGGACCTGGACCCCGATCCCACCGGGTACGTGGAGGCGGTCCTGGAGATCGCCTCCGAGCACGACTGCCCGGTCGACCTGCACACGGACGGCGACGATCCGGCCCGGCTCGCGCGGCTCGCGGCCATGGCGGGCGGCCTGCGGCCCGGCGTGACGCTCGGCCCGTGCGGCGGTCTGGCCCGCCTCCCGTCCCAGGCCGCCGCCCGCGCCGCCGACCAGCTCGCCGCGGCCGGCGTGACCGTGGTCTGCCTCCCCCAGGGCGGCTGCGGCACGGTGGACCGCCGGGGCACGGCGCCCGTACGGCTGCTGCGCGCCGCCGGCGTGCGCGTCGCGGCGGGCAGCGGGGCACTGCGGGACATGTCGAACCCCGTCGGCCGCGGGGACCCCCTGGAGGCGGCGTACCTGCTGGCCTCCCGGTACGGGCTGCGGCCCGAGGAGGCGTACGACACCGTCAGCGGGGCCGCGCGGGCCGCCCTGGGGCTGCCCGAGGTGCGCGTCGAGGCCGGTTTCCCCGCCGAACTGCTCGCCGTGCGGGGTGCGCGGCTCGCGGGGGTCCTGTCCCTGGCGTACAGCCGAATCGTCGTGCACCGGGGGCGCGTGGTGGCGCGCACCAGCGCGGTGCGCGAGTACTGCGGCTCGGCGACGAGCGCAGTGCTGGACCTGCCTCGGCAGGGGCGGGGGGAGCCGTCCTGAGGGGTGCCTCAGCGCGGCGAGGGAGGCGTCTTGAGAGCTGCAGCGGCACGCGCGCGTAGGGCGTTTTCGTGCTTCACGCGCGCGTGCCAGGCCCGAGCGAACGGGCGCCTCACTGCCCGGTCAGACGGGGAACATCCCGCTGCCGAACGGGCCGCCGAACTCCTCGACCGGGATCTCGGAAGCGCCCTTGGGGGCACTGATGTCGCCGGCCTTGCCGAAGGTGAGGACGAGGGGGGCCTTGGCTCCCTTCGCGTCCTCGGCGAGGACCGCGAGGTCGGTCTCGATGCGGGTGAGGTCGCCGTTCTTGAGGGTGAAGTCGACCGCGACCTTCTTGTTCGGGGCGTCCTTCACGTCCTCGCCCGTGGGAAGTTCGGCACCCGGCGGCAGGTCGCCCTTGATGGGCTGGAGCTTGTCGAGGATGCCGGTGAGCAGGTCGCGGAAGTTGGCCTTGGCGGTGATGACCTCGGTGCCGTCCTGGCCGTTCTTGGTCTTGAAGTCGACCTCGCGGGCGACGACTCCGCGGACGGCGTCGAGGATCTTCTTCTGGGTCTTGGCGTCGAGTTCGTCGGAGCCGCCCGAGCCGGAGCCGGCCCCCGCGTCCTCCTGCAGGTCGGCCGTGTTGACCTTGACCCAGTCGCCTTCCAGGAGCGGCCCCATGTGCTGCTCGCTCTCCGGGAGTTCGTCGAGCTCGTCGGCCGTCGGGAAGGGCATGCCCATCGCGTCGCCCATGGCCTGCATGTCGGCGCGGTAGTACGTGTAGTCGCCGACGAGCCGGTACTCGGCGAACACACCCTCCTCGCCCGAGAACTTCATGCCCATGCCGGCGATGTCCTTCTCACCGGACTCGGCCAGCGGCTTCTTCGACCTGACCGACACATCGACGCGCAGTCCGGTGAAGAACTCCGCCATCTCCGGCGGCGCTTCCTCGCTGTCCTCGCCCATCAGCGCGACGAGGTCGTCCGGGTCGGCGTCGAGCCGCATACCGAAGGCCAGCGACTTCTGCTCGCCCAGCTGTTCGACGGCGCTGTCGATCTTCTGGCCGGCGGTCAGGTTCTGCACGGTTCCACAGGCGGCCACCGTGACCAGCAGGGCCGCGGCGCAGCCGACCCCGGTGAAGGCCCGGCGGGCCACGGGCGCCCCCGCGACGGATGCGCGCTTCATGGACGTACGTACGACGGTCGTGGGCATGGCGTTACGCATGACGGTGATGGGTCCCCCCGTGAATTCCTGCGCTCGCCGTTACGGCGAACATGGTTGAGACACTCGGGACAGCCGGATGGTTGCGCGGCAAACGCGTCCGGTCGGGCGTACGGTCGGAAACATGCGCATTGTCATCGCTGGAGGTCATGGTCAGATCGCGCTGCGGCTGGAGCGGTTGCTCGCTGCGCGCGGTAACGAGGTCGCGGGGATCATCCGCCGCGCCGAACACGGGGACGATCTGCGCGCGGCCGGTGCCGAACCGGTGCTGTGCGATCTGGAGTCGGCGTCGGTGGAGGAGGTCGCCGCGCACCTGCAGGGCGCGGACGCGGCCGTGTTCGCGGCGGGCGCGGGTCCGGGCAGTGGGACGGCACGCAAGGACACGGTCGACCGCGGGGCGGCGGTCCTGTTCGCGGACGCCGCGGTACGGACGGGAGTACGACGTCACCTGGTCGTCTCGTCCATGGGGGCGGATCCGGAGCACGAGGGGGACGACGTCTTCGACGTGTACCAGCGGGCGAAGGGCCAGGCCGACGCCTATGTGCGTGGCCTGGACGCGCTGGACTGGACGATCCTGCGGCCCGGCATGCTGACCGACGACGCCGGCACGGGCCTCGTACGGCTGGAGGCGTCCACCGGACGCGGTCCCATCCCCCGCGACGACGTGGCCGCGACGCTCGTCGAACTCCTCGACACGCCCGCGACCGCCGGCCTGACCCTGGAGCTGATCAGCGGTTCGACGCCGGTGTCGGTGGCGGTGAAGTCGGTGGCGGGCAACTGAAGGGGCGGGAGCGGGGCGCCTCGGCCGGGATCTGACGGGCCCCTCGGGTCAGAACAGGGGCAGCTGACCGGGAAACCCGGGGACGACGAAACCGTCGAGCGCGGGCTGGGCCGCCCCGATCTGGGCCGGCCTGCGCGACCCGGGGCACGACACGAGGTCCCCGCTCGCCCCCGGCGGGTCGTGCCGCGCGAACCGCCCCGCGACGACGGCGATCTCACGACGGCACTCGGGGCAGTTCCTGCGACGTGATGACATGCAGTCAGTGTGCCTGGCGACCGAGGGCCCTGACCGGATCCGCGCTCGCACCCGCACCCGCACCCGCACACGAAGAAACCCCTCCCGACTGCTCTCACAGTCCGGAAGGGGCTTCCCTCCACGTGGCGGCGCCAGGATTCGAACCTGGGTAGGCATAGCCGACGGATTTACAGTCCGTTCCCATTGGCCACTCGGGCACACCGCCTGGGATTCGTCGTCCTTCGAACCGCTTTTCGGCGGTGCTCCGTGGCGACGTCGTAAACGATACCTGATGCTCGGGGGTGCTTCGCCACCTGATTGATCAGTGCGCGCGGGGACGGGGTGGCTAGGCTTGTCGCCTCCCGTTACACCGATACAAGGAGCCACAGGACATGGCCGACTCCAGTTTCGACATCGTCTCGAAGGTCGAGCGGCAGGAGGTCGACAACGCCCTCAACCAGGCCGCCAAGGAGATCTCCCAGCGCTACGACTTCAAGGGCGTCGGCGCCTCGATCTCGTGGTCCGGCGAGAAGATCCTCATGGAGGCGAACTCCGAGGACCGGGTGAAGGCCATCCTCGACGTCTTCCAGTCCAAGCTGATCAAGCGCGGGATCTCCCTGAAGTCGCTGGACGCGGGTGAGCCCCAGCTGTCCGGCAAGGAGTACAAGATCTTCGCGTCGATCGAGGAGGGCATCTCCCAGGAGAACGCCAAGAAGGTGGCGAAGATCATTCGCGACGAGGGTCCCAAGGGCGTCAAGGCCCAGGTCCAGGGTGACGAGCTCCGCGTCAGCTCCAAGAGCCGCGACGACCTCCAGGCCGTGATCGCCCTGCTCAAGGGCAAGGACTTCGACTTCGCGGTGCAGTTCGTCAACTACCGGTGACGAGCGGTAGGTAGAGCCCGTACGACGAGGGGTGGGCACCACGGTCGTTGCCGTGGCGCCCACCCCTCGTGTGCGTTGCGTGGTGCTCGCGGTCAGCGGCGGGAGTGGCCGAACAGGATGCGGTAGGCGATCAGCAGGACCAGGGAACCGCCGATCGCGGCCGCCCAGGTGGCGCCGTCGTAGAAGTTCTCGGAGATCGGGTGGTCCATCCAGCGGGCGGAGATCCAGCCGCCGATGAAGGCGCCCGCGACGCCGATGAGGGTCGTGCCGATGAAGCCGCCCGGGTCGCGGCCCGGCAGCAGGAACTTGGCGATGGCTCCGGCCAACAGCCCCAAGACGATCCAGCCGATGATGCTCATGCCGTGCACCTGCCCTTTCGTGCCGTACCCGTGCGGTACCCGTGCTGTGTTTCCCCCCACAGCGGCCGTGTGCCCGGCCGTGCCTGTCGTGTCTGTCCTGTCTGTCTGCCCTTGTTGTCCGGGAGGACGTCTGCGTGACATCGGCCGGTTGCGCTGATCAGTAGGGTGCGGCACATGACACAAGCCGGATCGGGCGCTGGGCTGCGCCGCACGCTCGGCGTCGGGGACGCGGTGGTCGTCGGGCTCGGGGCGATGGTCGGCGCGGGGATCTTCGCGGCGCTGGGACCGGCGGCGCGCGCCGCCGGGTCGGGGCTGTTGCTCGGACTCGGGATCGCGGCGGTCGTCGCGTACTGCAACGCGATGTCGTCGGCGCGGCTGGCGGCCGTGTATCCGGCGTCGGGCGGCACCTATGTGTACGGGCGTGAGCGGCTCGGGGAGTTCTGGGGGTATCTGGCCGGCTGGGCGTTCGTCGTCGGCAAGACGGCCTCGTGCGCGGCGATGGCGCTGACCGTGGGGGCGTACGTGTGGCCGGGGCAGGCGCACGCCGTCGCGGTGGCGGCCGTGGTGGCGCTGACTGCCGTGAACTACGGCGGCGTGCAGAAGTCTGCCTGGCTGACGCGGGCGATCGTGGCGGTCGTGCTGGCGGTCCTCGCCGCCGTGGTGGTCGTGTGCCTGGGGTCCGGCGAGGCCGACGCCGGGCGGCTGGACATCGGGGCGTCGGGGGGCGTGGGCGGGGTGTTGCAGGCGGCCGGGCTGCTGTTCTTCGCGTTCGCCGGGTACGCGCGGATCGCGACCCTGGGTGAGGAGGTGCGGGATCCGGCGCGCACCATCCCACGCGCGATCCCGCTCGCGCTCGGGATCGCGCTGGTCGTGTACCTGGCTGTGGCGGTCGCCGCGCTCGCCGTGCTGGGGTCCGGTGGGCTGGGGGCGGCCTCGGCTCCGCTGGCCGACGCCGTACGGGCGGCCGGGGTGCCCGGGATGGTGCCCGTGGTGCGGGTGGGGGCCGCCGTGGCCGCGCTCGGGTCGCTGCTGGCGCTGATCCTGGGTGTCTCCCGCACGACCCTCGCGATGGCCCGGGACCGGCACCTGCCCGGGGCGCTCGCCGCCGTGCACCCCCGTTTTCAGGTGCCGCACCGGGCCGAGCTGGCCGTCGGTGCCGTGGTCGCCGTCCTGGCGGCCACGGTCGACGTGCGGGGCGCGATCGGGTTCTCGTCCTTCGGGGTCCTCGCGTACTACGCGGTCGCCAACGCGTCCGCCTGGACGCTGAGTTCGGCGCCCGTCGCCCGGGTGGTGCCGGTGGTCGGGCTCGTCGGGTGCGCCGTCCTGGCGTTCTCGCTGCCCGCGTCGTCGGTGGGCGTGGGCGCGGCCGTACTGGGCGTGGGGGCGGCCGTGTACGCCGTACGGCGGCGCCGCTGAGGCGTGCGTACGGCCGCCCGACGCGCTACCAGCGCTGCTGGGCGAAGGGCTGGTCGGAGCGGACGATCTCGCGGCCCAGGGGCATCAGCGAGACCGGGACGAGCTTGAAGTTGGCGATGCCGAAGGGGATGCCGATGATCGTGACGCACAGGACGAGTCCGGTGAAAATGTGGGTCAGCGCCAGCCACCAGCCCGCCAGGAGCAGCCACAGGATGTTGCCCAGGCAGGAGGGCGCGCCCGCGTCACGGCGCTCGACGGCGCTGTACCCGAACGGCCACAGGGCGTAGATCCCGATGCGGAACGACGCGATGCCGAACGGGATGCCGATGATCGTGATGCACAGAAGCAATCCCGCGAACAGATAGCCGAGGAAGAGCCAGAAGCCGCTGAGGATCAGCCAGATGATGTTCAGTACGGTCTTCACTGCGGGGGACCTGCCATCTTCTCGAGTCGGGCGATGCGTTCCGCCATCGGCGGGTGTGTCGAGAACATCTTGGAGAATCCCCGGCCCGGCCGGAAGGGGTTCGCGATCATCATGTGGCTCGCGGTCTCGATCCGGGGCTCGGGGGGCAGCGGAAGCTGCTTCGTACCCGTTTCCAGTTTGCGAAGGGCACTGGCGAGAGCAAGTGGATCACCGGTGAGCTGGGCGCCGGAGGCGTCCGCCTCGTACTCGCGGGAGCGGCTGATCGCGAGCTGGATGAGGGACGCGGCGAGCGGGCCCAGGATCATGATCAGCAGCATGCCGAGGAGGCCGGGGCCGTCGTCGTCGTCCGAGCGGCCGATGGGGATCAGCCAGGCGAAGTTCACCAGGAACATGATCACGGAGGCGAGGGCGCCGGCTACCGACGAGATGAGGATGTCGCGGTTGTAGACGTGGCTCAGCTCATGGCCGATGACACCGCGCAGCTCGCGCTCGTCGAGCAGGCGGAGGATGCCGTCGGTGCAGCACACGGCCGCGTTGCGCGGGTTGCGGCCGGTCGCGAAGGCGTTCGGGGCGTCCGTCGGGGAGATGTACAGGCGCGGCATCGGCTGGCGTGCCTGCATGGAGAGCTCGCGGACCATGCGGTAGAGCGCCGGGGCCTCGAACTCGCTGACCGGGCGCGCGCGCATCGCGCGTAGAGCCAGCTTGTCGCTGTTCCAGTAGGCGTACGCGTTCGTGCCGAGGGCGACGACGACCGCGATGATCAGGCCCGTACGGCCGAAGAGGCTTCCGATGACGATGATGAGTGCGGACAGTCCCCCGAGGAGTACGGCGGTCCTGAGCCCGTTGTGCCGGCGGTGCACGGTACGCCCTCCAGGTCGTGCGGCAGGGGAACCCTTTGCTCGCTGTAGCTGTTGACTCCACTTCTCAGTGGACCCTCCCGTACTGGTCAACGCCAGGCGGGGAGCGCGAGTTCCCTGGTGCTGTCTACTAGAGACAGGCGACGCGGCCGATGGACGAGCGGGTGTCAGTGTCGGTCGGACCAGTGTACTGAATACAAGGAAACAGACAACAGAAAGAGAGAAGAATGAGACCCAAACAGAGAAGATGAAGAAAGATAA
>NZ_JARGEE010000399.1:0-8123 GCF_033794485.1 Streptomyces sp. MB09-02B | reverse complement strand
GCCCGCGTCCGGGGTGGTGCGGACGAAGACGGTGTAGAAGTCGGCCTCGGGGGCGTTGGAGATCCAGCACTTGTCGCCGGTGAGCCGCCAGCGGCCGGGGCCGTCGGGTTCCGCGCGCAGGGAGAGGGCGGCCGCGTCCGAACCGGCGCCCGGCTCGCTGAGCGCGAAGGCCGCGACCGCGTCGCCGTCGCTCACCCGGGGCAGCCAGCGGGCCCGCTGCGCCTCGGTGCCGTGGGCGTGCACCGGGTGGGCGCCCAGCCCCTGGAGGGCCAGCGCCGTCTCGGCCTCGGTGCAGACGTACGCCAGGGACTCGCGCATCAGACAGAGGTCGAGCGCGCCCGAGGTGAACAGCCGGGAGAGCAGCCCCAGTCGGCCCAGTTCGGCGACGAGGGGGCGGTTGACGCGGCCGGGTTCGCCCTTGTCCGCCAGGGGGCGCAGGCGTTCGACGGCCAGCGTGCGCAGCTCGGCGCGCCAGGCGAGTTGTGCTGGTTCGAGCGAGAATGCGGTCATTGCCCGTCCCTTCTCCCCCTGGGGGCCACTGCCGAGGCTATCGCGAAGTGTTGACTGCCGTCACCAAGGCGATACGCTCGCTGGTGCGAGCCCACCCACGCCATGCCAGTCCGGCACTCCGTGCGAGCCCACTTCGGCAGGGACCACAGCAGGGGGCGAACGTCATGAACTCCAGGGTCACCGCTCATGTCGACACCTTCGCCCGGGACTGCCTCCCGCCGCCGGACCAGTGGCCCGAGCTGTCGTTCGACCTCCCCGAGCTGCGCTATCCGGACCGGCTCAACGCGGCCGCCGAGCTGCTCGACTGCGGCGAGCCCGGGCGTCCCGTGTTCCGCACGCCCACCGGGGAGACCTGGACGTACGGCGAACTCCGTGACCGTGTCGACCGGATCGCCCACACCCTCACGTCCGCCCTCGGGGTGGTCCCCGGCAACCGGGTCCTGCTGCGCGGGCCCAGCACGCCCCTGCTGGCCGCGTGCTGGCTCGCGGTGCTCAAGGCCGGGGCGGTCGCGGTGACGGTGCTGGCGCAGCAGCGGCCGCAGGAGCTGGCGACGATGTGCGAGCTGGCGCGGGTGTCCTTCGCACTGTGCGACCTGCGGCACGTGGACGACCTCGTGAAGGCGGACGTCCCGGGGCTGAGGGTCACCACCTTCGGCGGGGACGGGCCCGACGACCTGCTCGGGCTGCCGTCGGGGGACGGGGCGCGAGGGCCGTACAAGGCGGTGGACACGGCGGCCGACGACGTGGCGCTGATCGCGTTCACCTCCGGGACGACCGGGCGCCCCAAGGGGTGTGTCCACTTCCACCGGGATCTGCTGGCGGTCGCGGACACCTTCTCCAGGCATCTGCTGCGGCCCCGGGCGGACGACGTGTTCACGGGTTCCCCGCCGCTCGGCTTCACGTTCGGCCTGGGTGGTCTCGTCGTCTTCCCGATGCGGGCCGGCGCCAGTGCCCTGCTGCTCGAACAGGCGGGCCCGAAGCAGCTGCTGCCGGCGATCGCCGAGCACCGGGTGTCGGTGCTGTTCACCGCGCCGACCGCCTACCGGGCGATGCTGGGCGAGCTGAACGGGGCGGCCGGCCCCGGATCCGACGGCTACGACATCTCGTCGCTCAGGCGGTGTGTGTCGGCGGGCGAGAACCTGCCGGAGGCCACCTGGCGGGCCTGGCACGAGCGGACCGGGCTGCGGATCATCAACGGCATCGGCGCGACCGAGCTGCTGCACATCTTCATCTCGGCGGCCGACGACGCCGTACGGCCGGGGACGACGGGTGTGCCCGTGCCGGGATGGCGGGCGCGGGTGCAGGACGCGGAGGGGAAGCCGGTGCCCGACGGGCAGCGGGGACTGCTCGCGGTGCGCGGCCCGGTCGGGTGCCGCTATCTGGCGGACGAGCGGCAGCGGGAGTACGTGCGCGACGGCTGGAACCTCACGGGTGACACGTACATCCGTGAGCCGGACGGGTACTTCCGCTATGTCGCGCGCGCCGACGACATGATCATCTCGGCCGGGTACAACGTCGCGGGCCCCGAGGTCGAGGAGGCGCTGATGCGCCATCCGGACGTGGTGGAGACGGCGGTGGTGGGGCGGCCGGACGAGGCGCGCGGCCAGGTCGTCGTCGCGTACGTGGTGGTCGCGGCGGGCGCGCGCCGGGGCGGCGAGGCGCTGCGCGCGTTCCTCACGTCGCGGCTGGCACCGTACAAATGCCCGCGCGAGTTCGTGTTCCTGGACGCGCTGCCGCGCACGGCGACCGGCAAACTCCAGCGGTTCCGGCTGCGCACCCTAGGTGACCAGCAGTGATGCCGACGACCTAAAATGATCAACGTGTCCGAACAGCACGCACCACGTTCGCTCATCGTCACCTTCTACGGCGCCTACGGCCGTTCGGTGCCGGGCCCCGTGCCCGTCTCCGAGCTGATCCGGCTGCTCGCCGCGGTCGGTGTCGACGCGCCCTCCGTCCGCTCCTCGGTGTCCCGGCTGAAGCGGCGCGGCCTGCTGCTGCCGGCCCGCACCGCGACGGGCGCGGCCGGGTACGCCCTGTCGGACGACGCGCGCCGGCTCCTTGAGCACGGCGACCGGCGGATCTACGCGACGGCGCCCGAGCGGGACGAGGGCTGGGTGCTGGCCGTGTTCTCGGTGCCGGAGTCGGAGCGGCAGAAGCGGCACGTGCTGCGCTCCCGGCTGGCCGGGCTGGGCTTCGGCACGGCGGCGCCGGGCGTGTGGATCGCGCCGGCCCGGCTGTACGAGGAGACCCGGCACACCCTGACCCGGCTGCGGCTCGACCCGTACGTGGACCTGTTCCGGGGCGAGCACCTGGGGTTCGCGGCGACCGCCGAGGCGGTGGCGCGGTGGTGGGACCTGGCGGGGATCGCCAAGCAGCACGAGGAGTTCCTCGACCGGCACGCGCCCGTGCTGCACGACTGGGAGCGGCGCGAGGAGACCCGGCCGGAGGAGGCGTACCGCGACTACCTGCTGGCCCTGGACTCCTGGCGCCATCTGCCGTACGTCGACCCCGGGCTGCCCGCCGAACTGCTGCCCGCCGACTGGCCCGGGGTGCGCTCGGCGGCCGTGTTCCGGGCACTGCACGGGCGGCTGAGGGACGTGGGGGCCATGTTCGTGGAGGCGCCGGAACGTAAGGGAACGTAAAGACCTGCAACAATCTCGCTCGCTCAGGGAACCCTCAGGTTCCTACTTCAGTCTTCTCAGAATCTCTACTTACCATCCTGTCGCATGAGCCTCATGCGCAACCTGAACCGTGCCCTCACCGCCACCACCGGCCTGCACGTACGCAGGGCCGCCCCGGTCGCGCCCGCCGCACCCAGGGCCACGGCGCCGAAGCAGGCCGCGAAGAAGCCCACGGCGGTGTACCGATGTCCGGCCCCCGAGGACCTCGCCACGGACCGGCTGCTCAGGCGGCCGGTCTTCATCATGTCGCCGGTGCGCTCGGGCTCCACCCTGCTGCGGATGCTCCTGAACGCGCACCCCCGGCTGCACTCCCCGCACGAACTGCACATACGCCGCCTGGAGGTCGGCTACGGCAGCAAGCTCTCCCGGAAGGCCATGAGCGCCCTCGACCTGGAGCGCGGCGACCTGGAGCACCTGCTGTGGGACCGGGTCATGCACCGCGAACTGGTCAGGTCGGGCAAGGACTTCATCGTCGAGAAGACCCCGAGCAACGCCTTCGTGTACGAGCGCATCCGGGACTGCTGGCCCGACACCCGCTTCGTCTTCCTGCTGCGCCACCCGGTCTCCATCGCCCGGTCCTGGCACGAGGGCGACCCCGACAAGCGCACCTACGACGAGGCCGCCGCCGACGCGCTGCGCTACATGAGGGCCGTCGAGAGGGCACGCGAGGGCACCACCGGCGGGCACACCGTGCGCTACGAGGACATCACCGCCGACGCCGAGAAGGTGCTGCGGGGGCTGTGCGCGTTCCTCGGCATCGACTTCGCGCCCTCCATGCTCGACTACGGCAGGAAGGACGACGCACAGGTCGCCAAGGGCCTCGGCGACTGGCGGGACAAGATCCGGACCGGTCAGGTGCAGTCCGGACGGGCGCTGCCCACCGACGACGACATCCCCGACCTGCTCCGGCCGATGTGCGAGGCATGGGGTTACAGCAGGTGAAGCCGCACGCCGAGATAGCCGAGGTGTGGCCGCGCGACGGGCACATCAGACTCGTCGGACGCATCCACGGGGCCCCGGCGGACGGGGCCTGGCGCCTGCTCCTCACCCGCCGCGCGCACGTCGGCCGGACGCTGCGCTACGCCGCCGACGTCGAGGGCGACCGTTTCGAGACCGAGCTGCCCGTCGGCGACCTCACCGCCGACGACTACGCGCCCGTCGAGGAGTGGGACGTCCACCTGACCGACGGTGAGGTCGAACTGCGCGCCGGGAGGCACCTCGACGACGTGCGGGGCAAGAAGAAGATCTTCGTGTATCCGGAGCAGCACGTCGGGGACCTCCGGGTGCGGCCCTACTTCACGATTCTGGACAACCTGTCTCTGGAGTGCCGCACGGGAGGCTCCGCATGACCCACCCTCGACCGCTCCCGCAGCGTCCCCGCATCCGCTACCTGCTGCTGCACGCGTACGGGCGGGGCGGCACCGTCCGCACGGTGCTGAACCAGGCCAACTCCCTGGTGGCAGCGGGGTGGACCGTGGAGATCGTCAGCGCCCTGCGCCGCCGCGACGACATCCGGTTCCCGCTCGACCCCCGGGTGCGGGTCTCCACGGTCGTCGACCTGCGGGAGGGTGCCCACACCCCGCCGTCCGGTCTCGTCGCCCGCTGGCGCGACCGCAGGCGCGGCGACCTGCTGGAGGCGCCCGCCCGGCACATCCCGAAGGGCGAGTTCGGCTACCGCTACTTCAACCGGTACGTCGAGGACCGACTCGTCGCGTACCTGCGGTCGTTGACCGACGGTGTCCTCGTCACCACCCGGCCCGCGCTGAACTTCCTGGCCGCCGAGCACGCCACCGGCGGTGTGGTCCGGGTCGCCCAGGAGCACATGAACCTGGGCACCCACAGGCAGGACGTGCGGCGGCGCATCCAGGAGACCTACCCGCGCTTCGCGGCGGTCGCCGTGCTCACCGAACGCGACCGCGAGGAGTACGCCGAACTCCTGCCCGGGACCAGGGTCGTCCGTATCCCCAACGCCGTGCACTCCCTCGACCAGGTCCCCGCCGACCCCAGATCGAGGATCGCGGTGGCGGCCGGCCGGCTCCTCCCGCAGAAGGGCTTCGACCTGCTGATACCGGCCTGGGCGAAGCTCGTCGAGAGGTACCCCGACTGGCAGTTGAGGATCTACGGCAGCGGAGAGAAGAAGCCGGAACTGCGCCGCCTCATCGACGAACACCATCTCTACAACCACGTCTTCCTCATGGGACACACCGACCGCTTGGACGACGAACTCGCCAAGGCTTCCTTCTACGTGCTCAGTTCACGCTTCGAGGGACTGCCGATGGTGGTGATCGAGGCGATGAGCCACGCCCTGCCCGTGGTGAGCTTCGACTGCCCGACCGGCCCCGCCGACGTACTGACGCACGGGGTGGACGGGCTGCTCGTCCCGTCCGAGGACCCCGACGCGCTCGCCGAAGCCATGGCCAGGCTGATGGCCGACGAGGTGCTGCGCGCCGACATGGGCGTGGCCGCGGTCCTCACGGCCGCCTCCTACGGCCCGGACTCCGTCCACCACCGCTGGGAGTCCCTCTTCACCTCCCTCCACGAGCAACGGCACGGCATCGCCGCCGTCGCCGCGAATGGAACCCCCGCATGACCACCTCGTCTGCCTAGGACAGGGTGAGCCGGGGTTTCGGGGCGTCGGTGCGGCCCGTGTTGGGGCGGCGGCTGCCGGCCCGGTACGGGGCGGGCCAGGGCGCGCCCGGTCCCTCGTAGCCCTGTTCGGCGGCCGCGTGGAGGGTCCAGTGGGGGTCGTAGAGGTGAGGGCGGGCCAGGGCGCAGAGGTCGGTGCGGCCGGCCAGGATCAGTGAGTTGACGTCGTCCCAGGAGGAGATGGCGCCGACGGCGATCACCGGCACCCCGACCTCGTGCCGGATGCGGTCCGCGTACGGGGTCTGGTACGAGCGGCCGTACTCCGGCTGCTCGTCGGCGACGACCTGCCCCGTGGAGACGTCGATCGCGTCGGCGCCGTGCGCGGCGAAGGCACGGGCGATCGCGACGGCGTCGTCGGCGGTGGTGCCCCCGTCCGCCCAGTCGGTCGCGGAGATACGGACGGTCATGGGACGCTCCTCCGGCCACACCGCCCGTACGGCGTCGAAGACTTCGAGCGGAAAGCGGAGCCGGTGGTCGAGGGAGCCGCCGTAGCGGTCGGTGCGGCGGTTCGTCAGCGGTGAGAGGAAGCCGGAGAGAAGGTAGCCGTGGGCGCAGTGGAGTTCGAGCAGGTCGAAACCGCTGCGGGCGGCTCTGCGGGCGGCTGAGGTGAACTGCTCGCGGATGTCGGTGAGTTGGGCGCGGGAGAGTTCGCGCGGCGTCTGGCTGCCCGGCTTGTACGGGAGCGGGGAGGCCGCCGCCAGGGGCCAGTTGCCGGTGTCCAGGGGCTCGTCGATGCCCTCCCACATCAGTCTGGTCGAACCCTTGCGGCCGGAGTGCCCCAGTTGCACGCCGATGGCCGTGCCCGGCGCCCGCTCGTGCACGAAGGTCACCGTGCGGCGCCAGGCGTCGGCCTGCCGGGTGTTCCAGAGCCCGGCGCAGCCCGGGGTGATCCGCCCTTCGGGGCTGACGCACACCATCTCGGTCATCACGAGTCCGGCGCCGCCGAGGGCCCGGGCGCCGAGATGGACGAGATGGAAGTCGCCGGGGACGCCGTCGGCCGCCGAGTACATGTCCATCGGGGAGACGACGACCCGGTTGCGCAGGGTCAGCCCGCGCAGCCGGAAGGGGGCGAACATCGGGGGCGTGCCGGGCGGGCAGCCGAACTCCCGCTCCACCGCACCGGTGAAGCGCGCGTCGCGCAGGCGGAGGTTGTCGTGGGTGACGCGGCGGCTGCGGGTGAGGAGGTTGAAGGCGAACTGCCGGGAGGGCTGGTCGAGATGGAGCCCGATGTTCTCGAACCACTCCAGACTGGCCCGTGCCGCGCGCTGGGTGGAGGCGACCACCGGGCGCCGTTCCTCCTCGTACGCCCTCAACGCCCGCTCCAGATCGGGCTGTTCCTCCAGACAGGCGACCAGCGCCAGCGCGTCCTCGACGGCCAGCTTCGTACCGGAGCCGATGGAGAAGTGCGTGGTGTGCGCGGCGTCGCCGAGCAGGACCAGGTTGCCGTGGGACCAGCGCTCGTTGACGACCGTGCGGAAGGTCGTCCAGGTGGAGTGGTGGGAGCGCAGGGGCCGGCCGCCGAGCGCGTCGGCGAAGAGTTTCGCGCACCGTTCGACCGACTCCCGCTCGTCCGCCCGGTCCAGCCCGGCGGCCCGCCACACCTCCTCGCGCATCTCCACGATGACGGTGGACGCGCCGAATTGATCCTGCGGCCCGGAGGGCCTCGTTGAGGGGTGGTGGTCGGGTGACGGGCGGGCGTACGGGTAGCCGTGGAGTTGCGCGACGCCGTGCTCGGTCTCGGCGATCTCGAAACGGAACGCGTCGAAGGCGAAGTCGGCGGCGAGCCAGATGTAGCGGCAGCGGTGCGTCTCGACGGTCGGCCGGAACACCTGCGCGTACGCCTCACGGGTCGCGCTGTGCACGCCGTCCGCCGCGATGACCAGGTCGTACGTCTCGCAGAGCCAGGACGGGTACGGGGCCTCCGTGCCGAAGCGGAGGTCCACACCGAGGGCGCGGCAGCGGGCGTGGAGGACCTGGAGGAGGGTACGGCGGCCCAGGGCGGCGAAACCGTGTCCTCCGGAGGTGTGGCGGGTGCCTCGGTGGACGATGTCGATGGCGTCCCAGCGGGTGAAGTGCGCTTGCAGGGCCTCGTAGACGGTCGGGTCGGCGTGTTCTATGCCCCCGAGGGTCTCGTCGGAGAGGACCACGCCGAAGCCGAAGGTGTCGTTCGGGGGGTTGCGTTCCCAGACGGTGATTTCGCGGGTGGGGTTCAGGCGTTTGAGGAGGGCGGCGGCGTAGAGGCCGCCGGGGCCGCCGCCGATGATCGCGATACGGGTGGGGTGGGTG
>NZ_JARGEE010000398.1:0-8141 GCF_033794485.1 Streptomyces sp. MB09-02B | reverse complement strand
ATCTTAACAAAGTTTTTTCTCCGCCGGCGTAATTTTTTTAAAGAGGACGACCCCGTACTCATCACACCGTAAGGATTGATCGCACATGGCAACCCATCCCGAAGCCGCAGCTCTGCTCGCCCGGTCCCGGCGGCTCGGTGCCGATCCCCGGAACACCAACTACGCCGGCGGCAACGCCTCCGCCAAGGGCACCGACACCGATCCCGTCACCGGAGGTGATGTGGAGCTGATGTGGGTGAAGGGGTCCGGGGGCGACCTGGGCACCCTGACCGAGGCCGGGCTCGCCGTGCTGCGGCTGGACCGGATGCGGGCGCTCGTCGACGTCTACCCGGGGGTCGAGCGCGAGGACGAGATGGTGGCCGCGTTCGACTACTGCCTGCACGGCAAGGGCGGTGCGGCGCCGTCGATCGACACCGCGATGCACGGGCTGGTGGACGCGGCTCATGTGGATCATCTGCACCCGGACTCCGGGATCGCGCTCGCCTGCGCGGCCGACGGCGAGAAGCTGACCGCCGAGTGCTTCGGGGACAGCGTGGTGTGGGTGCCGTGGCGGCGGCCCGGCTTCCAGCTGGGGCTGGACATCGCCGCCGTGAAGCGGGAGAACCCGCAGGCCATCGGCTGTGTGCTCGGTGGGCACGGCATCACCGCCTGGGGCGACACCGCCGAGGAGTGCGAGAAGAACTCGCTGCACATCATTCGTACGGCCGAGGCGTTCCTGGAGGAGAAGGGGAAGGCCGAGCCGTTCGGGCCCGTCGTCGAGGGATACCAGGCCCTCGAAGCCGCCGCGCGTCGCGAGCGGGCCGCCGCTCTCGCCCCGTACGTCCGGGCCGTCGCCTCGCAGGACAGGGCGCAGGTCGGGCACTTCACCGACTCCGACGTGGTCCTCGACTTCCTGGCCGCCGCCGAGCACCCGCGGCTCGCCTCCCTCGGGACCTCCTGCCCCGACCACTTCCTGCGTACGAAGGTCCGCCCGCTGGTGCTCGACCTGCCGCCGACCTCCGACCTGGACGCGGCGATCGCCCGGCTGAAGGAGCTGCACGCCGAGTACCGCGAGGAGTACGCCGCCTACTACCAGCGGCACGCCGAGCCCGACTCCCCCGCGATGCGCGGCGCCGACCCGGCGATCGTGCTGATCCCGGGAGTGGGCATGTTCAGCTTCGGCAAGGACAAGCAGACCGCGCGGGTGGCCGGCGAGTTCTACGTCAACGCGATCAACGTGATGCGGGGCGCCGAGGCGGTGTCGACGTACGCGCCGATCGAGGAGTCGGAGAAGTTCCGCATCGAGTACTGGGCGCTGGAGGAGGCCAAGCTCCAGCGGATGCCGAAGCCCAAGCCGCTGGCGACCCGGGTCGCGCTGGTGACCGGGGCGGGCAGCGGGATCGGCAAGGCCATCGCGCACCGGCTCGTGTCCGAGGGCGCCTGTGTCGTCGTCGCCGACCTCAACGCCGACAACGCCGCCGCCGTCGCCGAGGAGCTGGGCGGGGCGGACAAGGCCGTCGCCGTGACCGTCGACGTGACGAACGAGCATCAGATCGAGGAGGCGTTCAAGGCCGCCGCGCTCGCCTTCGGCGGGGTCGACCTCGTCGTCAACAACGCCGGCATCTCGATCTCCAAGCCGCTGCTGGAGACGTCCGCGAAGGACTGGGACCTGCAGCACGACATCATGGCCCGTGGGTCGTTCCTGGTGTCGCGCGAGGCGGCGCGGGTGATGATCGCGCAGGGGCTGGGCGGCGACATCGTCTACATCGCCTCGAAGAACGCCGTCTTCGCCGGGCCCAACAACATCGCCTACTCCGCCACCAAGGCCGACCAGGCGCACCAGGTGCGGCTGCTCGCCGCCGAGCTGGGTGAGCACGGCATCCGCGTCAACGGGGTCAACCCGGACGGTGTCGTGCGCGGTTCGGGGATCTTCGCGGCCGGCTGGGGTGCCCAGCGCGCGGCGACGTACGGGATCCAGGAGGAGAAGCTCGGCGAGTTCTACGCCCAGCGGACCATCCTCAAGCGCGAGGTGCTGCCGGAGCACGTGGCGAACGCGGTGTTCGCGCTGACCGGCGGCGAGCTGACCCACACCACCGGTCTGCACGTCCCGGTCGACGCCGGCGTGGCCGCCGCCTTCCTCCGATGAGCGCGCGTGTGACCGGCGGGTCCGTGAAGTCGTACGCGGCGGTCGACCTCGGTGCGTCCAGCGGGCGCGTCATGGTCGGCCGCGCGGGGCGGGACTCGCTGGAGCTGGTCGAGGCGCACCGGTTCCCGAACCGGCCGGTGCGGACGCCCGAGGGGCTGCGCTGGGACGTGCTGTCGCTGTACGCGGGCGTCCTCGACGGGCTGAGGGCGGCCGGCGCCCTGGGTGGTGGCCGGGTCGACTCCGTCGGGATCGACAGCTGGGCCGTCGACTACGGGCTGCTGGACGCGGACGGGGCCCTGCTGGGCAATCCGGTGCACTACCGGGACGCCCGCACCGAGGGTGTCGCGGAGAAGGTGTGGGCGACCGTGCCCGCCGCCGAGCTGTACGCGGCGACCGGGTTGCAGTACGCGCCGTTCAACACGCTGTATCAACTGGTGGCCGCCCGGTCGTCCGCCCAGTTCGCTTATGCCGAGCGGTTGTTGCTCATTCCCGATCTGCTGACGTACTGGCTGACCGGGGAGCCGGGCACCGAGCTGACCAACGCCTCCACCACCCAGCTGATCGACCCCCGGACCCGTGACTGGTCGCGGGACGTCGCGGACCGGCTGGGGATCGACCTCGGTCTGTTCGCACCGCTGCGGCAGCCCGGCGACCCCGCGGGCCTGCTGCGCCCCGAGGTGCTGGAGGCCACGGGGCTCTCCGGCCCGGTGCCGGTGACGACGGTCGGGTCGCACGACACCGCCTCGGCGGTGGCGGCCGTGCCGGCGACCGGGGAGCGGTTCGCGTACATCTGCACCGGGACCTGGTCGCTGGCCGGTCTCGAGCTTCAGGCCCCCGTGCTGACCGAGGCGAGCCGGGCGGCCAACTTCACCAATGAGCTGGGGCTCGACGGCACGGTCCGTTACCTCCGGAACATCATGGGACTGTGGCTGCTCCAGGAGTGCGTACGGGACTGGGGGGACCCGGATCTCGGTGAGTTGCTGCGGGAGGCCGCGACGGTGCCCGCGCTGCGGTCGGTGGTGGACGCCGGGGACGCGGCGTTCCTCGCGCCCGGACGGATGCCCGAGCGGATCGCGCAGGCGTGCCGGGAGTCGGGGCAACCCGTCCCGGCGACACCCGCCGAGATCACCCGCTGCATCCTGGACTCGCTCGCCCTCGCCCACCGGCGGGCCGTCGCCGAGGCCCAGGCGCTGGCCGACCACCCCGTCGACGTCGTCCACATCGTGGGCGGCGGCACCCGCAACGCCCTGCTCTGCCAGCTCACCGCCGACGCCTGCGGGCTGCCGGTGGTGGCCGGACCGGCGGAGGCGGCCGCCCTGGGCAACGTCCTCGTCCAGGCCCGCACCCACGGCCTGGTCGGCGACCGGGCCTCGATGCGGCAGCTGCTCGCCCGCACCCAGCCGCTGGTGCGGTACGAGCCGCAGGGCGACCCGGCGGCCTGGCGCGCGGCGGAGGACCGGCTCGCCGGAAGGTGACGGGGCGGCCTCCCCCGCCGGGAGCTCCCCCGTCGACGATCGGCGCACGGATCAGCCCGTGTCCGCCGATCGTCACGCTGGGCCTCTCGCTCTTCGCGTTCGCGCGTCGTACTCTGCACTCATCCGATGACCGATCCCCTAGGAGCCGCGATGCGTGTCGCTCTGTTCCTGACCTGTGTCAACGACACGCTCTATCCGGACACCGGCCGAGCCGTGGTGAAACTCCTGGCCAGGCTGGGTGTCGACATCGACTTCCCGATGGGCCAGACCTGCTGCGGGCAGGCGCACTACAACACCGGGTACCGACGGGAGGCAGAGCCGCTGGCCCGGAAGTTCTCCGATGTATTTCAGGAGTACGAGGCGATCGTGACGCCGTCCGGCTCCTGCGGGGCGATGGTGCGGGAGCTGTATCCACGCATGGGTGAGCGGGCCCGGGCGGAGGGGCGCGGGGACGGTCTGGCGCGGACGCTGGCGCCGGTCGTGCCGAAGACGTACGAGCTGACCGAGTTCCTGGTGGACGTGCTGGGCGTGACGGACGTAGGCGCGTACTACCCGCACAAGGTGACCTACCACCCGACCTGTCACGGGCTGCGGGGCCTCGGCCTCGGTGAGCGGCCCCGGCGGCTGCTCGAGGCCGTGAAGGGGCTGGAGCTGGTGGAGTTGCCCGGGGCCGACGAGTGCTGTGGCTTCGGCGGCACGTTCGCCATGAAGAACTCCGACGTCTCGGCGGCGATGGGCGCGGACAAGGTGCGCAACGCCGAGTCGACGGGCGCCGAGGTGCTGTGCGCGGCCGACAACTCCTGCCTGATGCACCTCGGCGGCACGATGACCCGGCTGCGGACGGACCTGCGGCCCGTCCACATCGCGGAGATCCTGGCGAGCACGGAAGAGGAGCCGCTGGTATGAGCGGGACGTTCGTCGGTATGCCGGCGTTCCCTAAGGCCGCGCACGAGGCCGTCCACAACACGACCCTGCGCGGGAACCTGCGCCACGCCACCCACACCATCCGCGCCAAACGCGCGAGCGCGGTCGCGGAGGTGTCCGACTGGGCGGAGCTGCGCGAGGCGGGCAAGCAGATCAAGGACCACACGCTCCGTCATCTCGACCGGTACCTCGTGCAGCTGGAGGAGTCGGTCACGGCGGCGGGCGGCACGGTCCACTGGGCCGCCGACGCGGACGAGGCCAACCGGATCGTCACGTATCTCGTCAAGGCGACCGGCGAGAGCGAGGTCGTCAAGGTCAAGTCGATGGCCACGCAGGAGATCGGGCTGAACGAGGCGCTGGAGGCCGAGGGCATCCACGCCTACGAGACCGACCTCGCCGAACTCATCGTGCAGTTGGGCAAAGACCGGCCCTCGCACATCCTGGTCCCGGCGATCCACCGCAACCGGGGCGAGATCCGGGACATCTTCACCCGCGAGATGAGCGAGTGGGGGCGCCCCGCCCCCGAGGGCCTGACCGACACGCCGGCCGAGCTGGCGGAGGCGGCGCGGCTGCACCTGCGGGAGAAGTTCCTGCGGGCCAAGGTCGGTGTCTCCGGCGCCAACTTCATGGTCGCGGAGACCGGCACGCTGGTGGTCGTGGAGTCCGAGGGCAACGGCCGGATGTGCCTCACCCTCCCCGAGACGCTGATCTCGGTCGTCGGCATCGAGAAGATCGTGCCGACCTGGCAGGACCTGGAGGTGTTTCTCCAGACCCTCCCCCGCTCCTCCACCGCCGAGCGGATGAACCCGTACACCTCCACCTGGACGGGCACGACGGACTCCGAGACGGCTGACGGGCCGCAGACCTTCCACCTTGTCCTCATCGACAACGGCCGCACCGACACGCTCGCCGACGAGGTCGGCCGGCAGGCCCTGCGCTGCATCCGCTGTTCGGCCTGTCTCAACGTCTGCCCGGTGTACGAGCGGGCTGGCGGCCACGCGTACGGCTCGGTGTACCCGGGCCCGATCGGCGCCATCCTCAGCCCGCAGCTCCGGGGCACGGGAAGCGAGATCGACTCCTCACTGCCGTACGCCTCCTCGCTGTGCGGCGCCTGCTACGAGGTGTGTCCGGTCGCCATCGACATCCCGGAGGTGCTGGTGCACCTGCGGGAACGGGTGGCCCAGGGCGGCCCGGTGACGGAAGGGGGCAACAAGGTCGTGCTCAAGCCCGCGAAGGGGCACGCGGCCGAGCGGGCGGCGATGCGTGCGGCGCGGTGGGCGTTCAGCCACCCCGGCGCGCTGCGCACCGGACAGCGGCTCGCGTCCCGCACGCGCCGCTTCCACCCTCGTACGCTGCCGGGCCCGGGCAAGGCGTGGAGCGGCAGCCGTGATCTGCCCGCGCTGCCCCCCGAGCCGTTCCGGGACTGGTGGCAGCGGACTAACGGCGGAAAGGACACGGGCAAGTGAGCAGCAGGGATCTGATCCTGGGGCGGGTGCGGCGTGCCCTCGCCGACGTGCGCCGGGACGACACTCCGTACGAGCAGGCCGTGCGGCGGGACTATGTCCGTGAGCACGGCGGGCTGAGCGCCGACGAGACGGTGGAGTTGCTGGCGGAGAACCTGGCGGACTACCGGGCGCTCGTGCACCGTACGGACACGGACGGGCTGGCGGAGGTGATCGCCGGGCTGTTGCGCGCGCACGGCTCGAAGACGGTGCTGGTGCCGTCCGGGCTGAGCGAGGACTGGCTGTCGGCGACGGATCTGCCCCGGGTGCCTGACCGGGGCGAGAGCACCGCGCACGAGCTGGACCGGGTCGACAGCGTCGTCACCGCCTGCGCCCTCGCGATCGCCGAGACCGGCACGATCGTGCTGGACGGCTCCCCCGACCAGGGCCGCCGCCGGATCACCCTGGTGCCGGACCATCACGTCTGCGTCGTGCGCGTGCCGGACCAGGTCGTCTCGTCGGTGCCACAGGCCCTCGAACTCCTCGACCCGGCCCGCCCGTTGACATGGATCTCGGGCCCGTCCGCCACGAGCGACATCGAACTTGACCGGGTGGAGGGCGTGCACGGCCCGCGCACCCTGGAGGTGGTCTTGGTGACCGGGGGTGACGGCCAGGGCTAGGGACCCCTAGGGTCGAGAACGGGGTTCGCTCTCCGCCAACGCCTCGGCGGCCACCCTGAGGTCGGACACCAGTCCGGCGTACGCGGCGTCGCGGTCGTCGGCGCGAAGTACGGCGGAGGGGTGCAGGGTGGCGACCACGTACGCTCCCTCGGCTCCCCCGGCGGGCAGGGGCAGCAGCGTGCCGCGGTCCTTGGTGACCCGGAAGGAGCCGCCGAGCAGTGCCTTGCCTGCGGTGGCGCCGAGGGCCACCACGATCTCGGGTTGGACCAGGCGGAGTTCGGCGAGCAGCCAGGGGCGGCAGGCGGCGACCTCGCGCAGGTCGGGCGCCTTGTGGATACGGCGTTTGCCGCGGCCCGGGGGCCGCGTGAACTTGAAGTGCTTGACCGCGTTGGTCACATAGGCCGTGTCCCAGTCGATGCCGGCCTCGTCGAGGGCGCGCCGCAGCAGCCGCCCGGCGGGGCCGACGAAGGGCTCGCCCTGCCTGTCCTCCTGGTCCCCCGGCTGCTCGCCGACGAGCAAAAGCCGGGCGGAGCCGTCCCCCGTGCCGAAGACGGTCTGCGTGGCGTCCTCGTGCAGGGGACAGCCTTGGCAGTCGGCCGCGGCCCTGCGGTGGGCGGGCAGACCGCCGCGACCCGGGAGGAACGGCTCAGCGTCGTAGGCCCGCGGGTCCGGGGAGCGGGCCCTCGTCGGACTCGCGTGCTCGGTGGGACTCATCCGGGGACACCTCCTCGGGCGGAACCGGAAGCCTGGCCGGAGCGCTTCCCGTGCCGGAGCGCTCGGCGGCCCGGGTGCGAGCCGGGGCGGGGACCGCTCAGGACTGCTCGGAACCGCTTCCGAGTACCCCTTCCGCCGTCGCGATGCACCATGGACCGGCTCCCTTTGGGCACCCACGGACGAATGGCCGCCTTCCTCGCTCACGTCCGCCGCGCTGTACGGCATCGTCGACTTCGCCGGCGGGCTGTTGTCCCGTCGGGCGCACTTCACCGTGGTCACGTTGCTCGGCCAGGCGGGCGGCCTGCTGATGGCGCTCGTGGTGGCGTTCGCCGTACCGGCACCGGACGTACGGCTCCCGGACGTGCTGTGGGGTGCGGTCTCCGGGGTCGGGAGCGGGATCGCGATGACGTGTCTGAACCGGGGGCTGAGCCGGGGCAGCATGACCGTGGTGGTGCCGGTCAGCGCGCTCACCGGGGTCGCGCTGTCCGTGCTGTGCGGGGTCGTCCTCCTCGGTGACCGGCCCGGCGGTGCGGCGTGGCTGGGCATCTGCGTCACCGTTCCGGCGCTGTGGCTGGTGTCGTACGGCGGTGGGCCGGAAAGCCGGGAGGAGCCGGCCGGGAGCCGGCACGGTGACGCCCGCCCGACGGGGACCGGGAGCAGCCCCGGGCTCCGGTCGGGGGCGGCCCTGGACGAGCTGCTCGCCAGCCTGGGTGTGGCGGTGCAGTACCTCGGGCTGGCCCAGGCCGGCGCGGGCAGCCCGAGGTACTGCACCGCCACACCC
>NZ_JARGEE010000397.1:0-8142 GCF_033794485.1 Streptomyces sp. MB09-02B | reverse complement strand
GCCCCCACCACCGAGGAGAGACCATGGCCGACACCCTGACCGACGTCGCCCCCGACACCGACGGGCAGGTCCCCGAGTACCCCATGCCGAGGGCGACGGGCTGCCCGCTGGCCCCGCCCCCGGCCGCCGCCGAACTCCGCGGCGACCGGCCGGTCACCAAGGTGCGGATCTGGAACGGCAGCACCCCGTGGCTGATCACCCGCCACGCCGACCAGCGCACCCTGCTCAGCGACCCGCGCGTCAGCAACGACGATCACGAGACCCACTTCCCCCACGTCAACGCCCACCGCGCGGCCATCGCCCCGCACACTCCGAAACTGATCACCAACACCGACGCCCCCGAGCACACCCGGCTGCGGCGCTCCGTCAACGCGCCGTTCCTGGTGAAGCGGATCGAGGCCATGCGCCCGGCGGTGCAGAAGATCGTCGACGACCTGATCGACGACATGCTGGCCGGCCCCGGCCCGGCCGACCTGCTCACCGCGCTGGCCCTGCCGGTGCCCTCGCTCGTCATCGCCGAACTGCTCGGCGTGCCCTACGAGGACCACCACTTCTTCCAGGAGAACAGCAACCGCGTCCTCGACAACTCCCTCACCGCGGAGGAGGCACAGGAGTCGAGCCGTGCCCTCGGCGGCTACCTGGACGCCCTGTTCCGGACGAAGCTCGAACAGCCGGGCGACGACGTGCTGTCGGAGATGGGGACCAAGGTCAAGGCCGGGGAGATGACCCACCAGGAGGCCGTCAGCATGGGCGTCGCCATGCTGATCGCCGGGCACGAGACCACCGCCACGATGATCAGCCTCGGCACACTCGCACTGTTCGAGCATCCCGACCAACTGGCCCTGCTGCGCGACACCGAGGACCCGAAGGTCGTCGCGGGCGCCGTCGACGAGCTGCTGCGCTACCTCTCCATCGTGCACTCCGGCCTGCGCCGGGTCGCCAAGGACGACATCGAGATCGACGGCCAGGTCATCCGCAAGGGCGACGGCCTCCTCTTCGACCTCCAGACGGCCAACTGGGACCCGAACGCCTTCCCGGAGGCCGATCGCCTGGACCTGAGCCGCCCCGCCCGCCGGCACAACGCCTTCGGCTACGGCCCCCACCAGTGCCTCGGCCAGAACCTCGCCCGCCTCGAACTCCAGGTCGTCTACGGCACGCTCTACCGCCGCGTCCCCACCCTCCGCCCGGCCGCCCCCATCGACCAGCTGGCCTTCAACCACACCGGCACCACCTACGGCGTGAAGTGCCTGCCGGTCGCCTGGTGACACCCCCACACGTACACGCGAGTCAAGGAGCGACCCATGCGAGTGGAACTCGACGAACCCAAGTGCGTGGCCTCCGGCCAGTGCGTGATGGCCTCCCCCGAGGTGTTCGACCAGCGCGATGACGACGGCGTCGCCATCCTGCTGGAGGAGCACCCCGCCGACGACCTGATGGACGGGGTGCAGGAGGCCGTCGCGATCTGCCCCGCCGCCGCGATCCGACTGGTGGAGCGGTGAGGCGGATCCTGGTCGTGGGTGCCTCGGCCGCCGGACTGGCGGCGGCCGAGACGCTGCGCCGCGAGGGGTACGACGGCGCCCTCACCCTCGTCGGCGACGAACCCCACCCCCCGTACGACCGGCCCCCGCTGTCCAAACAGCTCCTCTCGGCCGAGTGGGACACCGACCGGCTCGCCCTGCGTACCCCGGACCACCTCGACGGCCTCGACCTGGACCTGCGTCTGGGGACCGCCGCGACCGGCCTCGACCTGAAGGGGCGTCGGGTACGGCTCGCCGACGGCGACACGGTGCCGTACGACGGACTGGTCCTCGCCACCGGCGTACGCCCGCGCCGGCTGCCCGGTGAGGGCGCGCACGTGCTGCGCACCCTGGACGACGCGCTGACGCTGCGGGACCGGCTGACACCGGGGACACGACTGGTGGTCGTCGGCGCCGGGTTCCTCGGCGCGGAGGCCGCCGCCGTCGCCTGGCGGCTCGGCGCCCACGTCACCCTGCTTGAACCGGCACCGGTGCCGCTGGCGCACGCGGTCGGCGGGCTGGTCGGCGCGGTGCTGTCCCGGGCCCACCTCGACCACGGGGTGGACCTGCGCACCGGCGTCACCGTCACGGAGGTGACCGAGGACGGGGTGCGGCTCGCGGACGGCGAGGTGATCGAGGCCGACGAGGTGCTGGTCGCCGTCGGCTCGCTGCCCAACACCGCATGGCTGGCGGACAGCGGCCTGGGCGTCGGCGACGGCGTGCTGTGCGACGAGTACTGCGAGGCCGCGAAGAACGTGTACGCGGCCGGTGACGTGGCCCGCTGGTACAACCCGCTGTTCGGCACCTCGATGCGTGTCGAGCACCGTACGAACGCCGCCGAGCAGGGCATGGCGGCCGCCCGCAACCTGCTCGCCGCCGATCCGGACGCCCGCAGGCCCTTCGCCCCGGTGCCGTACTTCTGGTCCGACCAGTACGACATGAAGGTGCAGGCCTACGGCTGGCTGCGCGGCCACGAGGAGGTGGCGGTCGTCGACGGCGATCCGGCCCAGCGCCGTTTCGTCGCCGTCTACCGTACCGGCGACCGGGTCACCGGCGCGCTCGCGGTCGGCATGCCGCCCAAGGCGATCCGGCCGTGGCGGCAGGCCATCGCGTCCGGCGCGGAATGGTGCGGGACGATCCCGCCGGAGAGGCCGGCGGCACGGAAGGAGGTCGATCATGACGGAACAGCGGCCCGGCCCGTCGTATGACGTGGTCGTCGTCACTGGCGCGGGTGGCATGGGCGTGGCGATCGCACGCCGGACCGGCAGCGGACGCACGGTCCTGCTCGCCGACGCCTCGCGCGGTCAACTCGACCGTGCGGTAAGCGTGTTGAGCGAGGAGGGCTACGCGGTGCGGGGCGTCCTGACCGACGTGTCCGACCGCGGGTCCGTCGACGGGCTCGTGGCGGAGGCCGCCGGTGAGGGCCGGGTGGCCGCCGTCGTGCACACCGCCGGAGTCTCGGCCGCCCAGGGTTCCGCCGAGACGATCCTGAAGGTCAACCTGCTGGGCACCGCCCATGTCATCGACGCCTTCGAGGGCGTGGCCGGGCTGGGGTCGGCCATGGTCTGCGTCTCCAGCATGGCCGGCCATGTCGCCGACCTCGGCCGCGACGACGAGGCCGCCCTCGCCACTGCCCCGGCGAACGAACTCCTCGGTATCGGAGCGGTCGACGCCGTAGGGGACAGCGCGACGCGGGCGTACATCGTGTCCAAGCGGGCCAACCAGGTGCGCGTCCAGGCCGCCGCGCTCGCGTGGAGCCGACGCGGCGCCCGGATCAACAGCGTCAGCCCGGGGGTCGTCGCCACCGCCATGGCGAAGGCGGAGGCCGAGGGCCCGAGCGGCGCGCACATGCTGTCCATGCTGGAGGCGAGCGGCGCGGGACGTACTGGCACCCCGGCGGAGATAGCGGGCGCCGTGGCCTTCCTCATCGGTGCCGAAGCGCGTTACATCACCGGCACGGACGTGCTCGTCGACGGCGGCCAGGCCGCCTGGCTGCGGCACCACCGGCCGTCCTGACACCACGGCTCACCCACGCCACCGCACACTCCGGAACACCAGACGAGAGGACACCGATGTCCACCCCCCACACTCCGTCCGGCCCCCCGACCCTCGACCCGGAGGAGCTCGGATTCGACCCGGACGCCCTCCGCGCCCGGTACCGCGCCGAGCGCGAACGCCGGATCCGTCCGGACGGCGGCCGACAGTACCAGCGGATCGCCGGCGAGTTCGGGCACTACGACGACGACCCGTACGCCGACGGGGAGTTCACCCGGGAGCCGCTGACCGACCGGGTCGAGGCGATCGTCGTGGGCGGCGGCTTCGGCGGGCTGCTCGCCGGAGCCCGGCTGCGCCAGGCGGGCGTCGAGTCGATCCGGGTGATCGAGAAGGGCAGCGACTTCGGCGGCACCTGGTACTGGAACCGCTACCCCGGCATCCACTGCGACATCGAGTCGTACATCTACCTGCCGCTGCTCGAGGAGCTGGGCTACGTCCCGAAGTGGAAGTACGCGCCGGGCGAGGAGATCCGGCAGCACACCCGGGCGATCGGCCGTCACTTCGACCTCTACCGGGACGCGGCCTTCCAGACCGTCGCCACCGAACTGCGCTGGGACGACACCGAGTTGGAGTGGACTGTCACCACCGACCGGGGCGACCTCATGCGCGCCCGGTACGTGGTCGTCTCCAGCGGCACGCTCAGCCAGCCCAAACTCCCCGGCATCCCCGGCATCGACACCTTCAAGGGCCACACCTTCCACACCAGCCGCTGGGACTACGACTACACCGGCGGCGACGCGAACGGCGGCCTCACCGGCCTCGCCGACAAGCGCGTGGCCGTCATCGGCACCGGCGCCACCGCCATCCAGGTCGTCCCCCACCTGGGAGCCGACGCGGCTCATGTCCACGTCTTCCAGCGCACCCCCTCGACGGTCGACGCACGCGGCAACGGGCCCACCGACCCGGAGTGGGCGAGGACGCTCACCCCCGGCTGGCAGGCCGAGCGCATGGACAACTTCCTGCGGACCGTCACCGGGGTCCGGGCCGGGACGGACCTGGTGAACGACGCCTGGACCAGCAGCGCCCGCCTCCAGGAGAAACTGATCCCGACCGAGGCGTACGCGGACGTCCCGGCGGACGAACGTGAACACGCCTACGAGATCGCCGACTTCCAGAAGATGAACGAACTGCGCGACCGCGTGGCGACGATCGTCGAGGACCCGGAGACCGCCGAGAAGCTGAAGCCCTGGTACCGCTACATGTGCAAGCGGCCCACCTTCAGCGACCACTACCTCCAGACCTTCAACCGGCCCAACGTCACCCTCGTCGACACGGCCGACACCCATGGCGTCGAGCGGATCACCGAGAAGGCCGTGGTGGTCGGCGGGGTCGAGTACGAGGTGGACTGCGTCATCTTCGCCACCGGCTTCGAGGTCGGTGTCTCGGGACTGCTCTCCGGCCGCCTCCCGGCGTACGGCCGGGACGGTGTCGGCCTGCTGGAGACCTGGATGACGGCGGGCCCGAAGACCCTCCACGGCTTCTACAGCCACGGCTTCCCCAACCTCTTCCAGCTCGGCCCGATGCAGAACGCCAGCGCCGTCAACTACGTCCATATCCTCGACCAGCAGTCGATCCACGTGGGCGAGGTCGTCGCCGAGGCCCGCCGGCGCCGGGCCCGCTACGTCGAGCCGAGCGCCGAGGCGCAGGACGCCTGGGTGGCCACCATCCGCGAGAAGGCCGCCGACCTGTACGGGTTCCAGGCCGAGTGCACGCCCGGCTACTACAACAACGAGGGCCGGCCCAGGGAGCGCAGCGAGGCGTACGGCGACGGACCGGTCGCCTTCCACGAACTGCTGCGGCGGTGGCGCGCCGACGGCGGCATCGACGACGTCCTCGTCGGTGCCGAGTGAGGTCCGAGGAGACGGTGGTGGACGACATGCACACGCGACCCCATCGGTACGACGAGAACGGCGAACTCCGTACCACCAGCGCCCGTTGGGAGGCGCGGCGGCTCAACCCGCCCAACCCGCTGTGGGGTTCCAACGGGGTCGCCTTCGGCCCCGACGGACGGCTGTACGTCGCGCAGTTCCTCGCGGGACAGATCAGCGCCGTCGCCCCGGCCACCGGGGACGTCGAGGTCGTCGTCCCGATGGACGGTCCCGTGCAGTCGCCGGACGACCTCGCCTTCGGTGCCGACGGCTCGATGTACATAGCCGACCTGGTGCCGGGCCGGGTGTGGCGGCGGAGCCCGGCGGGGGAGTACCGCCTCGTCTCCGACGCCGTCACGAACCCCAACGGCATCACCTGTGTCGGCGACCGGCTCTTCGTCAACGAGATGAAGCCCAACGGCCGGCTGATGGAGCTGTTCCCGGACGGCGGCGACCCGGTCGTGCTCACCGAGGGCCTGGCGCTCGGCAACGCGATGCAGCTCGGCCCGGACGGACACCTCTACTACCCGCACATGATCACCGGTCAGGTCTGGCGGATCCCGCCGGACGGCGGGACGCCCGAGGTGGTCGCCGAGGACGTGCACGAACCGGTCGCGGTCCGCTTCGACCGGAGCGGTGTCCTGCACGTCCTCTCCCGGGGCGTCGAGGGCATCGTCACCCGCGTCGACCTGCACGGTTCCGGTACCCGCACGCTCGTCACCAGCGGGCTGACGGGCCTGGACAACGCGGCGTTCGACGCCGAGAACCGCATGTTCGTCTCCAGCTACGCCAGCGGGGGCGTCACGGAGATGCACCCCGACGGCCGCACCCGTGAGATCGTGCGCCGCGGTCTCGACGGCCCCTACGGCGTGACGATCGACCTCGGCGGCACGGTCTACGCCGCCGACCACTACCGGCTGGCAAGCCCCACGCCCGAGGAGGTGACGACGCCGCTTCTGCTGCCCTTCGCCCACGGCATCACCGCCGACGGTGAACTGCTGCACTACACCTCGCAGTTCGGCGTGGTGCAGACCTACGACCCGAAGAGCGGGGCGCTCCGGGAGCGGGCGCGCGGGCTGAACCGGCCCATCGGCATCGCGGTCGGACCGGACGGCGCGCTCGTGGTCGCCGAGACGGACGCGGGCCGGGTCGTGGCCATCGATGACGACGGCAGCGAACGCGACGACACCGTGACCGCGCTCGCCGAGGGCCTCGACCGGCCCACGGACGTGGCCCTCGACGCGGAGGGCCGCCTCTACGTCAGCGAGGAGCGGCTGGGAACCGTGCTCCGGATCGAGGCGGACGGCACGACGACCGTGGTCGCGGACGGCCTGGCCGCACCCCAGGGCCTGGCTGTCCTCGGCGACGACCTCTTCGTGGTGGAGACGGGGTCCCGCACGCTGAGCGCGGTCTCCCTCACCACCGGGGAGCGGCGGACCGACGCGGAGGAGCTGCCGGTCGGCCCGCCCCCGGGGGTCGTCCCGCGCACCGAACCGGCGCTGTTCGCGGACGTCATGCCCGGGATGGCCCGGCGTTTCGCGGGCCTCACGGCCGCCCCGGACGGAACCCTCCTGCTCTCCGCCAACGGTGAGGGCACCGTGCTGCGGCTGACACCGAGGGCGGGGGAGGGGACGGGGATTCAGCCGGTGCGGTAGAGCGCGGTGAGCAGTTCGGTGGCGGCCGGGGTGGCGGGATGCGGGTCGTCCCGCCACCAGGCCAGCCGGACGGCGATCGGCTCGGCGTCGCGCACCGGCCGGTAGACGACGCCGGGCCGCCGGTACTGGTTGGCGGTGGACTCCGCGGTCACCCCGACGGCGCGGCCCGTCGCGATCGTGGTCAGCCATTCGTCGACGTCGTGCGTCTGCTCGGTCACGGGCCGCGCGTCGGGCGGCCACAGGTCGGTGGTGGTCGTGCCGGTGCGTCGGTCGACCAGCAGGGTGTGCCCGCTCAGATCGGCGAGCCGCACGGAACGGCGGCGGGCCAGCGGATCGTCGCTCGCCATCGCGCACAGCCGCCGCTCCAGCCCCACGATCGCCGAGTCGAACCGGCGGTCGTCCACCGTCCGCCGGACCACCGCGAGGTCGCACGAGCCCTCCGCCAGTCCGGCCGTGGGGGAGTTGGCCCGTACGAACTGCAGGTCCGTCCCCGGATGGGCGGCGCCCCAGCGACGCTGGAACGTCAGCGTGTGCCGGCCCAGCGCCGACCACGCGTACCCGATCCGCAGCCGCACCTGCCCCGAGGTCGCCTCCCGCACCAGGTCGTCGACCTCGCCGAGCACCCGCCGCGCCTGCGACACCACCCGCAGCCCGGTCGGTGTGGGCGTCACCTCGCGCGAGGTCCGCCGCAACAGCCGTACGCCCAGGATCCGTTCCAGCGAGGCCAGGGTGCGGGAGACCGCCGCCTGGGAGACGCCGAGCGCGAGGGCCGCGTCGGTGAAGGTGCCCTCGTCGACGATCGCCACGAGACAGCGCAGCTGCCGCAGCTCCACCTTCCCGACGACGGACGCCGTGCCACTGGTGTCATCCATGACTCCAGCGTATGGATGGGCGGGCGGATGCATTTTGCGCATGGGAGGTCAGGGCGCACGATCGGCCCATGGACACCGCCGCCGGCTCCGCGCCCGCCCCCTCCGGTTCGCTCCCCTTGCTCCCCTGTTTCTTTAAAACATTTCCAAGCCACAGAAACAGGCAAAAAATTGTATT
>NZ_JARGEE010000396.1:0-8183 GCF_033794485.1 Streptomyces sp. MB09-02B | reverse complement strand
CGCCCGGCCCGCCCGGCAGTGCCGGTCACGGCCGCGGGCGTGCAGGACTCTGTGGCCGGCGCCGACTGCCCGACCAGATCGCCGACCTCACGCACAAGCCCACGACCAGCACATTCACCACCGATACCGACACGGCGGGCCATCGAGCGGACCTACGGCCGGCGCCGCTGTGTCTCCTGGCGTGACCCCACACCACCGAACGGCATCCACAGCACGGCACAGGACAAGCAGAGCGCGACCTCCCCTTGCCCAAAGACGGCGACCTCCACGAGAGCCCTTCACCGCGATGCCGCCACGCTGCTGCCGGGCTGCCGGGCTGCCGGGCTGCCGGGCTGCCGGGCTGCCGGGCTGCCGGGCTGCCGCCGGGCTGCGCCGCTTCCGCGATCGCCCCACACCCCACACCCCACACCCCACGACGGCTCGGCGGCGGTGCGAGGCATGTCTCCTCGGCGCCGGTGACCAGCAGGCCGGGACGGTGTTCAGGACCGGCGTCGCGGAGCGCTGAGCGTCCGCACGACGTCGGCGTGGTGGTAGTAGGTGCGGCCCCGCTCGCTGCGGCGACGCCAGTGGTGCTGACTGGCGTGGCGGTAGACCGTGCCCGAGGCGATGCTCCACAGCCGCGCCACGTCAGCCGCGCCCAGCCAGGTCACCGGCTGCCCCTCGGACCCGGCCCCTTCGCGCCCGCCGGCCGGCGCACCGCCCGCGTCCGCACCGCCCGCGTCCGCACCGCCCCCGGCCAGGACCGTACGAGCGCTGAGCCGGCGGCTCAGCTGCAGCCACTGGTGGCCGGACCAGTGGTGCTCCGGGCAGGCGTCACAGATGATCTCCGCCGGCACCGACGCGCCGTCCGGGCGGACCACGGCGCTCAGGGCGCCCGGGCAGCCGTCCTCCACGCAGTCGCCGACGGCCACGCGGCGCCGCGGGCCCGGGTCGATCACCCGCCACGCGCCGCGCGTCAACCGGGCGACCTCCAGGGAGAGATCACCTGCCGCCTCATGAGAGGCGAGCCAGTCGGCATGCCGCCGCAGGAACTCGGTGAGCAGCGCAACCGTGCGCCGCGGCCCCCGCACACGGCGCTCTTCGGCGACCACGGTGGACCAGGACGCGAGCACCGAGACGATGGCCGAACGGATCTCCAGCGCGGCGGTGTTCAGGGGCATGCCCGGCAGCGCGCCACCGGAGGTCCTCTCCCGCGCACGCTCGGAGCTGCCGTCGAGGCGCGACGCACACTCCTCGTACAGGGCCGGCAGCCTGCCGAGCTCCCTGACCAGGCGTTGCCGGCAGGACGGGCACAGCTGGGCCGTGGTGGCGGCCGGCCGCACGGCCGGCCCGGCCGGCTCCCGGCGCCGGCACCCCGCGCCCGCGCAGCCCATGGCCCCCCTGGCCGTACGGATCGTTTCGTGCATCACCGTAGCCCCCCGCTCCTCATCACCTGCCGGAAAAAGAAAAACGTAATTCCTCTGTTCGGTGCGGGCAAGTGCCGCGGCGCACTGCGGTGAAATCTCTGACCTGTATTTCGATGTTCTCTCGCATGCCGTTTGCGGGAGCTGACGTGGACCGCCTTCCCCGGGCGGAGTTTGCATACTTCTGTAACTCCTCTGACCAGCTCACCCCCGTCATGTAGCTGCGTGACGGAACATCACGGAGACCTGAACGGCGGGGCCTTGTGATTTCTTTCCGGGGTGAAGAAGCTTATTGCTAGCTTCCGCTGTTCTGTCTTGAGCCGCGAGTGCTCCCGTATTCGTGCGACCGCCGGAGTGCGAATGCGGCAACCCTTGAAGGAAAACCCTGAGATGGCCAAGGAGAGGTACATGGACGCAGCAGTGATTGTCGTGGGTGCGGGCCCCGCCGGAATGATGCTGGCGGGCGAACTGCGGCTCGCGGGGGTCGATGTCGTCGTCCTGGAGCGCCTCGAGAAGCGCACCGGGGAGTCCCGGGGGCTCGGCTTCACCGCCCGCACCATGGAGGTCTTCGACCAGCGGGGCATCCTGGGGCGTTTCGGTGCGCTCGAGACCAGCAGCCAGGGGCACTTCGGCGGTCTGCCGATCGACTTCGGTGTCCTGGAAGGCGCCCTGCAGGCGGCCAAGACCGTCCCGCAGTCCGTCACCGAGACCCACCTCGAGCAGTGGGCCGCCGGCCTCGGCGCCGACATCCGGCGCGGCCACGAGGTGCTCTCGCTGAAGGACGACGGCGACGGTGTCACGGTCGAGGTCCGCGGCCCCGAGGGCGAACACCTGCTGCGCGCCGCCTACCTGGTGGGCTGCGACGGCGGACGCAGCCTGGTGCGCAAGGCCGCGGGCTTCGACTTCCCCGGCACGCCCGCCACGATGGAGATGTACCTCGCCGACATCAAGGGCATCGAGCTCGCCCCCCGCATGATCGGCGAGACGCTGCCCGGCGGCATGGTCATGGTCGGCCCGCTGCCCGGCGGCGTCACCCGCATCATCGTCTGCGAGCGCGGCACGCCCCCGCAGCGGCGCGAGAGCCCGCCGTCCTTCGGCGAGGTCGCCGACGCCTGGAAGCGGCTGACCGGAGAGGACATCTCGCACGCCGAGCCGGTCTGGGTCAGTGCCTTCGGCGACGCGACCCGCCAGGTCACCGAGTACCGTCGCGGCCGCGTCATCCTGGCCGGCGACTCCGCGCACATCCACCTGCCCGCCGGCGGGCAGGGCATGAACACCAGCATCCAGGACGCGGTGAACCTCGGCTGGAAACTCGGCGCCGTGGTCAACAACACCGCCTCACCCGACCTCCTGGACACCTACCACAGCGAGCGGCACGCGGTCGGCAGACGGCTGCTGATGAACACCCGGGCCCAGGGCCTGCTGTTCCTCAGCGGCCCCGAAGTGCAGCCGCTGCGCGAGGTACTGGGCGAGCTCATCGGCTACGACGAGGTCGCCCGGCACCTCGCCGCCATGGTGAGCGGCCTGGAGATCACCTACGACGTCGGCACCGGCAGCCACCCGCTGCTCGGCAGGCGCATGCCCCACCTGGAGCTGACCGGCCCCGGGCGCACGACCTCCAGCACCGAACTGCTGCACTGCGCCCGCGGGGTGCTGCTCGACCTCACCGACAATCCCCGCCTGCGCGCACGGGCCGGGGCCTGGGCCGACCGACTCGACATCGTCACCGCCGCCCCCGCCTCCACGGTCGCCGCACTCGAAGGCACCACGGCCGTGCTGATACGCCCCGACGGCTACGTCGCCTGGGCCGCACCCGGCAGCCACCACGACCTGCCCATGGCCATCGAGCGGTGGTTCGGCAAGCCGTCGGCCGGCTGAGCACCGCGCCCCCCCGGCCCCGAGCAGCACCTTCACAGGGAGGAACACCCCCATGACCACGCCCCAGGCAACGATCGCGCACGGCCCGGCCGGTCCGGCGCAGGAGCGCCGAGCCGTCGTACGGGCGGCGCGCACCGTCTTCGCCCGTGAAGGCTGGACGCACACCACCCTCGAGGCCATCGCCGTCGAGGCCGGCCTCGAACAGGCCGCGGTCGAGCAGTCCTTCACGGACAAGGAGCAGCTGCTGCTCTCCGTCCTGCTGGACAGCGCCGCCACCGTCGCCGCCGCGCTGACGGCCGTCGCCGAGAACCACCTGGGCCGCATCACCGACCTCCAGGGGGACCTCACCGCGCTCGGCCGCGCCTGGCTGACGCCGCTGGCCGCCTTCCCCGAGCATTTCGCCATCGTGCGGCACATCGGTGCCGAGGCCACCCGGCTGCCGGCCGGAGTGCTGCAGATGTGGCAGACCGCCGGACCCCGCCAGGCCCAGCGTGAACTGGCCCGCCGGCTGGGACGCATCGCCGACGAGGGACTCCTCGACATCGCCGACACCGACCACGCCGCCGGCCGCTTCGTCCAGCTGGTCGCAGGCCCGATCGTGCAGCGGTCGTTCCACGGCGCGCTCCCGCTCGCCGACTCCGAGACCGACGCGCTGATCGCCGACGGGGTGGCGGACTTCGTCCGCCTGTTCAGCCCCGCACCCGTGCGCTGAACCGCGAACAGCCGCCCCCACCCACGGAAGAGAGAAGACATGCACAGCACCCTGATCGTGGCCCGGATGGACCTGCGGTCCAGCACCGAGGTCGCCGAGCTCTTCGGTGAGTTCGACCGCAGCGAGATGCCGCACCGCATGGGCACCCGGCGCCGCCAGCTGTTCTCCTACCAGGGCCTGTACTTCCACCTGCAGGACTTCGACGGCGACAACGGCGGCGAACTGATCGAGGACGCCAAGAGCGACCCGCGGTTCATCCGGATCAGCCAGGACCTCAAGCCGTTCATCGAGCCCTACGACCCGGCGACCTGGCGCTCCCCGGCCGACGCCATGGCCACCCGCTTCTACGACTGGACGGCTGCCCGGTGATGCGCCCGCACACCGACCGCGACGAAAGGCCGCCGCTGGCGGGCCGCCGGGTCGTCATCACAGGGCTGGGAGTCCTCGCGCCGGGCGGTATCGGCGCCAAGAACTTCTGGAGCCTGCTGAGCGAGGGACGCACAGCGACCCGGGGCATCACCTTCTTCGACCCCTCCCGCTTCCGCTCCAGGGTCGCCGCCGAGGCCGACTTCGACCCCGCCTCCAGCGGCCTGACTCCGCAGGACATCCGCCGCATGGACCGCGCCGCCCAGTTCGCCGTGGTCACCGCACGCGAGGCGGTCGCCGACTCCGGGCTCGACCTCGCCGGATTCGACCCCCACCGCACCGGCGTCACCATCGGCAGCGCGGTCGGCGCGACCACCGGCCTCGACGACGAGTACCGCGTGGTCAGCGACGACGGCCGGCTCGACCTGGTCGACCACACCTACGCGCCGCCGCACCTGTACAACCACTTCGTGCCCAGCTCCTTCGCCGCCGAAGTGGCCTGGGCCGTGGGCGCCGAGGGCCCGGCCACCGTCGTCTCCACCGGCTGCACCTCCGGCCTCGACTCGGTCGGCCACGCCGTCGAGCTGATCCGTGAGGGCACCGCGGACGTCATGATCACCGGCGCGACGGACGCCCCGATCTCGCCGATCACGATGGCGTGCTTCGACGCGATCAAGGCCACCACACCGCGCAACGACGACCCCGAGCACGCCTCGCGGCCCTTCGACAACACCCGCAACGGCTTCGTCCTGGGGGAGGGCAGCGCCGTCTTCGTCCTCGAGGAACTGCAGAGCGCCAAAAGACGCGGAGCGCACATCTACGCCGAGATCGCCGGCTACGCCTCGCGCTGCAACGCCTTCCACATGACGGGGCTGCGTCCCGACGGCCGGGAGATGGCGGAGGCCATCGACGTGGCCCTCGCCGAAGCGCGCATGAACCCCGACCGGATCGACTACATCAACGCCCACGGCTCCGGCACCAAGCAGAACGACCGGCACGAGACCGCCGCGTTCAAGCTGAGCCTGGGCGCACACGCCTACCGCACGCCGGTGAGCTCCATCAAGTCGATGGTGGGCCACTCGCTCGGCGCCATCGGCTCGATCGAGATCGCCGCGTCCGTCCTGGCGATGGAGAACCACGTGGTGCCGCCCACCGCGAACCTGCACACCTCCGACCCGGAGTGCGACCTCGACTACGTCCCGCTCACCGCACGCGAGCACCGCACCGACGCCGTCCTGACGGTCGGCAGCGGCTTCGGCGGATTCCAGAGCGCGATGGTGCTGGCCCGTCCCGACAGGAGCACGGCGTGAACACCAAGACAGTCATCACCGGCATCGGCGTCGCCACCCCCAACGGGCTCGGCGTGGACGACTTCTGGGCCGCCACCCGGGTCGGCAAGAACGCCATCGACAAGATCACCCGCTTCGACGCCTCGTCCTACCCCTCCCGGCTGGCAGGCGAGATAAAGGGATTCGAGGCGGCGGACCACCTGCCGGGCAGGCTCATCCCGCAGACCGACCGGATGACCCGGCTCGCCCTCGTCGCCGCGGACTGCGCCTTCGACGACGCCGGCGTCAAACCCGGCGACATCCCCGAGTTCGACATGGGCGTGGTCACCGCATCGACGTCCGGCGGCTTCGAATTCGGCCAGAACGAGCTGCGGAAACTGTGGAGCCAGGGCAGCCAGTACGTCAGCGCCTACCAGTCCTTCGCCTGGTTCTACGCCGTCAACAGCGGCCAGATCTCCATCCGCAACGGCATGCGCGGCCCCAGCGGGGTCGTCGTCAGCGACCACGCCGGCGGCCTCGACGCGATCGCCCAGGCACGACGCCAGATCCGCAAGGGCAGCAAGCTGATCTTCTCCGGCGGCTTCGACGCCTCGATCTGCCCCTGGGGCTGGGTCGCACAGATCGCCGGCGGCCGGCTGTCCACCAGCGACCAGCCCGAGCGCGCCTACCTCCCCTTCGACGCGGCCGCCGACGGCTACGTGCCCGGCGAAGGCGGAGCCCTGCTCATCCTCGAGAACCAGCAGACCGCCCTCGAACGCGACGCCGAGAACGTCTACGGCGAGGTCGCCGGCTACGGAGCGACCTTCGACCCCAGGCCCGGCAGCGGCCGCGAGCCGGGACTGCGCCGCGCCATCGAGGTGGCCCTCGCCGACGCACGTGTGCCCGCGGACCAGATCGACGTGGTCTTCGCCGACGCGGCCGGCACCCCGCACCTCGACCGCGAGGAAGCCGACGCCATCACCGCGGTGTTCGGCCCCGCCCGGGTCCCCGTCACCGCGCCCAAGACGATGATCGGCCGCCTCTACTCCGGCGCTGCTCCGGTCGATGTCGTCTCCGCGGTCCTGGCCATCCGCGAAGGCCTGATCCCGCCGACCACCAACGTGGTGCTCTCGCCCGACTACGACATCGACCTGGTGACCGGCCAGCCGCGCACCGCCTCGGTGCGCACCGCGCTGGTCCTGGCCCGGGGCTACGGCGGCTTCAACTCCGCCGTGGTCGTCCGCGCCGTCGACTGACCCCCCAGCCGGCACCCGCCGCCGCCCTCCCCCCCCAGAGCGGCGGCGGGTGCCTCACCCGACCCCGCCGCCGTGCACCACGTACGGCACCCGAACGAAAGGGACCCCCATGTCGCACCAGGAATTCACCATCGACGACCTCAAGCGCATCCTGCTGGAGGGCGCCGGCGCGGACGAGGCCGTCGACCTCGACGGCGACATCCTCGACGCCGACTTCGAGGAGCTGGGCTATGAGTCCCTCGCGCTCCTGGAGACCGGCGGCCGCATCGAGCGGGAATACGGCATCTTGCTCGACGACGAGATATTCACCGACAACCGCACCCCGCGCACCCTCGTCGTGGCGATCAACGCCCACCTCGGCGAACTCGCCTCCGCCGCCTAGCGCACACCCGCACCCCCCCAACGCCCTGTGCGGGCGCCCGCCGCGCACCAGCCGGCGCGGCGGGCGCCCGAGCCCTCGAGTCCCCCCTTTCCTTTCCTTTCCCCTTTGGAGAAGACAAGCCATGTCGCAGCCAGACAAGCGGGTCGCCCTCGTCACCGGCGCCACCAGCGGGATCGGGCTCGCCGTCGCCCGCCTCCTGGCCACCCACGGCCACCGGGTGTTCATCGGCGCGCGCAACGCCGACAACGTCGCCCAGACCGTCAAGCAGCTGCAGAGCGAGGGCCTCGACGTCGACGGCACCACCCTGGACGTCCGCTCCACCACCGACGCCCGTGCCTTCGTGCAGGCCGCCGTCGACCGCTTCGCCACCGTGGACGTGCTGGTCAACAACGCCGGCCGCAGCGGCGGCGGCGTCACCGCGGACATCGACGACGAACTGTGGAACGACGTCATCGACACCAACCTCAACAGCGTCTTCAGACTGACCCGTGAGGTGCTCACCACCGGCGGCCTGCGCGGCAAGAACCGCGGCCGCATCATCAACATCGCCTCCACCGCGGGCAAACAGGGCGTCGTCCTGGGCGCCCCCTACTCGGCCTCCAAGCACGGCGTCGTCGGCTTCACCAAGGCCCTCGGCAACGAGCTGGCCCCGACCGGCATCACCGTGAACGCGGTCTGCCCCGGCTACGTCGAGACGCCCATGGCACAGCGTGTCCGCCAGGGCTACGCCGCCGCCTACGACGCCACCGAGGAGGCCATCCTTCAGAAGTTCCAGTCGAAGATCCCGCTGGGCCGTTACTCGACACCCGAAGAAGTCGCGGGCCTGGTCGGCTACCTGGCCTCCGACACCGCCGCCTCCATCACCTCGCAGGCCCTCAACGTCTGCGGCGGCCTGGGCAACTTCTGACCCGCCCGCCC
>NZ_JARGEE010000395.1:0-8253 GCF_033794485.1 Streptomyces sp. MB09-02B | reverse complement strand
CCCCATCCCCGCACCACCCCGGCGTGACGACCTCCCTCAACCGTCGTTATCCGAAACGACCACAGGAACCCGGCAAACCCGGCAGGGGATCGGCAGGCGATGGTGACGCGGCGGCACAGCAGGACGGGCGCGGCACTCGTCGCGGCGGGACTCATCGCCGGCGCGACCGGCGTCACCGGCTGCGCCGTCCGCGGCCTCACCGACGACCCCCTCCCCTCCGACCCCGTCGACCTCATGCACCGCGCCGCCCCCGCTCTCGTCCGCGCGGGCAGCTCCAAGGCCCGTACGGAGATGGAGATGGCCACCGGCGGCACCCGGGTGACCATCTACGGCGAGGGCGTCTACGACTACGGCAGACAGCTCGGCCGGCTCAAGGTGCTACTGCCGCACGACCCCGCCGGCCGCAGCGAACACCGCCCGATCACCGAACTCCTCGCCCCCGGCGCCCTGTTCATGAAGAACCGGGGCGCGGGCGTCCCCGCCGACAAATGGGTCCGCGTCGACACGGGCGCCCTCTCCGACGGCAATCTGGTCACCGGGGGCGCCACCGACCCGTTCGCCGCCGCCGAGGTGCTGCGCGGGGCACGTACGGCCGAGTACATGGGGGAGACCGAGGTCGAGGGCACCCGGGTCCGTCACTACCGCGGCACCGCCGACCTCACGACGGCCTCCCGCGCGGCCTCCGAGGGCAACAGGGCCCCGCTGCGCGCCGCCGCCCGGGGCTTCGCCACGGCCCGCGTCCCCTTCGACGCCTACCTCGACGACGAGGGCCGCATCCGCAAGGTCCGCCACCGCTTCAGCTTCGTCAACGGCGGTGGCCGGGGCACCGTCGCGGTCGCCTCGACGACCCTGCTGTTCGACTTCGGCGTCCCCGTCACCGTACGTCTGCCGCGGCCCGAGGACATCTACGCCGGGAAGATCGCGGAGGAGTAGCCCGGCAGCACCGGTGGCCCGGACGAGGCAGGGGCGCGACGGAGGGCGCGGGCCGGAAATGGTCCGTTGGTGCCATGCGCGGGCCCCGGGCCGCTGCCTACCCTAGGAGTCGGTGACGGCTGAGAAGAGGTGATGCGCGTGGCTCCGGCAGGCGGTACGGCGGTTCAGGACCACGTGGCCCTCGCCGAGATCGAACTCTGCGGCGACCTCATCATCGCGGCCTCCACCACCGACGGCGACCGCCTCAGCCCCGACCGCATCGACGAGGTCCTCCGCGTCTGGGAGGAACGCGCCCACGAGGCCGAACCGCCCCGCTAGCGCACCCCCGTACTGAAAGCCCGCACCCGGTGGCCGAAAATCACCCCTCCCGAGGGGCGGCCGGGCCCACCGGTCCTCAGGTCCGCAGCAGCCGTCCGATCGCCTTCGTGGCCTCCTCCACCTTCGCGTCGATCTCGGCGCCGCCCTTCAGGGCCGCGTCGGCGACGCAGTGCCGCAGGTGTTCCTCCAGCAACTGCAGGGCGAAGGACTGCAGTGCCTTGGTCGAGGCGGAGACCTGGGTGAGTATGTCGATGCAGTAGACGTCCTCGTCGACCATCCGCTGGAGCCCGCGGATCTGCCCCTCGATGCGCCTCAGGCGCTTCAGGTGTTCGCCCTTCTGATGGTGATACCCGTGGATTCCACGGTCGTGGTCGGTCACCACACCCGACTCCGCGCCCGGCTCCCCACCCCGCTCCACACCGTCCACGGCGGAGGGCACCTCGGCTCCGGCCCCTGTGGTCGTCATCGCAGCCTCCAGACATATACCCCTACCGGGTATATCGTATCGAACTTTGGCGGGTATACGCCCTGCGGGCAGCCCCCATGCCGGCCCACCTGCCTGATGGGCGACACTGGGGGACGGCCCATTAGCCGTGGCCGGATGATGCGCCTAGCATCAGCCTGACCGAAACCCATGCATACCGAGGACCCCACGTGCGCTTTCGTCTGACCCCCAGGGAGACGAGCTTCTACGACATGTTCGCCGCCTCCGCGGACAACATCGTCACGGGCTCGAAGCTCCTGATGGAACTGCTCGGGGCGGACGCCTCCGCCCGGGCCGAGATCGCGGAGCGGATGCGGGCAGCGGAACACGCCGGCGACGACGCCACGCACGCGATCTTCCACCAGCTGAACTCCTCGTTCATCACGCCCTTCGACCGCGAGGACATCTACAACCTCGCGTCCTCCCTCGACGACATCATGGACTTCATGGAGGAGGCCGTCGACCTGGTCGTCCTCTACAACGTCGAAGAACTCCCCAAGGGCGTCGGGGACCAGATCGAGGTCCTGGCGCGCGCCGCCGAACTGACGGCCGAGGCGATGCCCAACCTCCGCACCATGGACAACCTCACCGAGTACTGGATCGAGGTCAACCGCCTGGAGAACCAGGCCGACCAGATCCACCGCAAGCTGCTGGCCATGCTCTTCAACGGCAAGTACGAGGCCATCGAGGTCCTCAAGCTCAAGCAGATCGTGGATGTGCTGGAGGAGGCGGCGGACGCCTTCGAGCACGTGGCCAACACGGTGGAGACGATCGCCGTCAAGGAGTCCTGAACCCTTCATGGACACCTTCGCTCTGGTCGTGACCATCGGCGTCGCGCTCTTCTTCACCTACACCAACGGCTTCCACGACTCCGCGAACGCCATCGCGACCTCGGTGTCGACGCGCGCGCTGACGCCGCGCGCGGCCCTCGCGATGGCCGCGGTGATGAACCTCGTCGGCGCGTTCCTCGGCAGCGGCGTCGCCAAGACGGTCAGTGAGGGCCTGATCTCCACGCCCGAGGGCTCCAAGGGGATGGGCATCCTCTTCGCGGCCCTGGTCGGCGCGATCACCTGGAACCTGATCACCTGGTACTTCGGCCTCCCGTCGTCCTCCTCCCACGCCCTCTTCGGCGGCATGGTCGGCGCGGCCCTCGCCGGCGGTACGACGGTCTACTGGTCCGGCGTGCTGGAGAAGGTCGTCATCCCGATGTTCATCTCCCCGGTGGTCGGCCTGGTCGTCGGCTATCTGGTGATGGCGGGCATCATGTGGATCTTCCGCCGCGCCAACCCGCACAAGGCGAAGCGCGGTTTCCGGATCGCGCAGACCGTCTCGGCGGCCGGCATGGCCCTCGGCCACGGTCTCCAGGACGCCCAGAAGACGATGGGCATCGTCGTGATGGCCCTGGTCATCGCGGACGTCGAGGACTACGGCGACCCGATCCCGATCTGGGTGAAGATCGCCTGCGCGGTCATGCTCTCCCTCGGCACCTACGCGGGCGGCTGGCGCATCATGCGCACCCTGGGCCGGAAGATCATCGAACTCGACCCGCCGCAGGGCTTCGCCGCCGAGACCACCGGCGCGTCGATCATGTTCATCACGGCCTTCATCTTCAAGGCCCCCATCTCCACGACCCACATCATCACCTCGGCGATCATGGGCGTCGGCGCCACCAAGCGCATCAACGCCGTCCGCTGGGGCGTCGCCAAGAACATCATCCTCGGCTGGTTCATCACGATGCCGGCCGCGGCCCTGGTCGCCGCGACGAGCTTCTGGATCGTGAACCTGGCCGTCCTCTGACGACCCGACCTCCCGCTGCCGCGCACCCGCGCCGGACAGCGGACGGGCCCGCCCCCGGGAGCCGGGGGCGGGCCCTTTATCTACCTCGCGGCGGCACCGCCATGCAGCACCGCGAGGGGTTCGGGGAGGCCGGCCGGGACACCGCCCGGCGCGCGGCTCAGCCGAAGCGGCCGGAGATGTAGTCCTCCGTGGCCTGGACGGACGGGTTGGAGAAGATCCGCTCCGTGTCGTCTATCTCGATCAGCTTGCCCGGCTGCCCGACGGCCGCGAGGTTGAAGAACGCCGTACGGTCGGAGACACGCGCCGCCTGCTGCATGTTGTGCGTCACGATGACGATCGTGAAGCGCTCCTTCAGCTCACTGATGAGGTCCTCGATGGCCAGCGTCGAGATCGGGTCGAGCGCGGAGCACGGCTCGTCCATGAGGAGCACCTTCGGCTCGACCGCGATCGCGCGGGCGATGCACAGCCGCTGCTGCTGCCCGCCGGAGAGACCGGAGCCCGGCTTGTTGAGGCGGTCCTTGACCTCGTTCCAGAGGTTCGCGCCCTTGAGGGACTTCTCGACGATGTCGTCCAGCTCGGACTTCTTCTTGCCGCCGACCAGCTTCAGGCCCGCCGCCACGTTGTCGTAGATCGACATCGTGGGAAACGGGTTGGGACGCTGGAAGACCATGCCGACCTCGCGCCGCACGGAGACCGGGTCGACCCCGGCGCCGTACAGGTTCTCGTCGTCGAGCATGACCTTGCCCTCGACGCGGCCGCCGGGCGTGACCTCGTGCATCCGGTTCAGGGTGCGCAGGAAGGTGGACTTGCCGCAGCCGGAGGGGCCGATGAAGGCCGTCACGGTACGGGGCTCTATGGCCATCGAGATGTCCTCGATGGCACGGAAGGAGCTGTAGTAGGCGTTGAGGCCGCTGACGTCGATTCGCTTGGCCATGGGATCACTGCTTCTTTCGCGAGGAATTCGCGGGGAATTCGGGGGTCTGGTCGCTGGTGGCCGCGTCAGCGACCGGGCGCGCGGCGACGCCGCGTGATTGTCATCGGGGGGCCTTCCAACGGGCGATGCCGCGGGCCGCCAGGTTCAGGATCATGATGAACGCGATCAGCGTCAGCGAGGCCGCCCACGCACGGTCGTACGCCGCTCCGGAACCGCCGCTCTGCTGGAACTGCAGATAGATGTACATCGGCAGCGAGGCCTGCGGGTCGGAGAAGGGGTTCGCGTTGATGTAGTTCGAACCCCACACCAGCAGCAGGACCGGAGCGGTCTCACCGGCGATACGGGCGACCGCGAGCATCACACCTGTCGTGATACCCCCGATCGCGGTCGGCAGCACGATTTTGAGGATGGTGCGCCACTTCGGCACGCCCAGCGCCAGCGAGGCCTCGCGCAGCTCGTTCGGGACGAGCTTGAGCATCTCCTCGGTCGAGCGGACGACGACCGGCAGCATCAGGATGGTCAGCGCCATGGCGCCGGCGAAGCCGGAGGGGCCCATGCCCAGGATCAGGATCCAGGTGCTGAGGATGAACAGACCCGCGACGATCGACGGGATGCCCGTCATGACGTCGACGAAGAAGGTGACGGCCTTGGCGAGCCGGCCCCGGCCGTACTCGACCAGGTAGATCGCGGTCAGCACACCGATCGGCACGGAGATGACGGCGGCGATGCCGACCTGCTCCAGGGTGCCGAGGACGGCGTGGTAGATGCCGCCGCCGGGCTGGGAGGTTGCGACCACGCCCATCGAGTGGGTGAGGAAGTAGCCGTCGAGGACCTTCACACCGCGGCTGACGGTCTCCCAGATGAGGGAGGCCAGCGGGAGCACCGCGAGCAGGAACGCGACCCAGACGAGGCTGGTCGCCACCCGGTCCTTGGCCTGGCGCTTGCCCTCGACGCGCGCGGCGATCGCGAACGAGCCGAGGACGAAGAGGATGCCGGCGATCAGGGCCCACTGGATGGAGCTCTCGAGGCCGGCGGCGGCGCTGATGCCGAGGCCCAGCACGACCGAGGCGGCGGCGACCGCCCAGGGGAACCACTTGGGCAGGGACGCGGCACGCAGGGTGCTCGGGCCCTTCGGGGTGAGAGTTGCGTTGCTCATGCGTTGGCCCCCGAGAACTCCTTGCGGCGGGCGATGATCAGCCGGGCCGCGCCGTTGACCAGCAGGGTGATGACGAACAGGACCAGACCGGAGGCGATCAGGGCGTCCCGGCCCATCTCGGTGGCCTCGCTGAACTTGCTGGCGATGTTCTGGGCGAACGTGCCGCCGCCCGGGTCGAGCAGGCTGAGGTTGATCTCGAAGCTGGACGACAGGACCATCGCCACGGCCATGGTCTCGCCGAGCGCGCGGCCGAGGCCGAGCATCGAGGCGGAGATGACACCGGAGCGTCCGAAGGGCAGCACCGCCATGCGGATGACCTCCCAGCGGGTGGCGCCGAGGGCCAGCGCGGCCTCCTCGTGCATCCGCGGGACCTGGCGGAAGACCTCACGGCTCACGTTGGTGATGATCGGCAGGATCATGATCGCGAGCAGGATGCCGACGGTGAGCATCGAACGGGGGGCGCCGCCCTGCCACTCGAGGATGCCGGTCCAGCCGAGGTAGTCGTTCAGCCAGCCGTAGAGCCCGTCGAGCTGCGGTACGAGGACCAGGATGCCCCAGAGGCCGTACACGATGGACGGCACGGCCGCGAGCAGGTCGATCACGTACGCGATGGGGCCGCCGAGCTTGCGCGGGGCGTAGTGCGTGATGAAGAGCGCGATGCCGACCGCGACCGGGACCGCGATGGCCATCGCGATGACCGACGAGACGACGGTGCCGAAGGCCAGGACCGCGATGCCGAACACCGGCGGGACCGCGGTGGGGTTCCACTCGAAGGTGGTGAAGAAGTTGGCCTCGTCCTTGCTGATGGCGAGCGCGGCCCGGTAGCTGAGGAACACGGCGATGGCCGCCATGAGCACCAGCAGGAAGATGCCCGACCCGCGGGACAGGCCGAGGAAGACGCGGTCGCCGAGGCGCGTGACGCCACGGGCGGCACGCTTGTCCTCGGCCGGCTCGGCAGGCGGTGGAGTTCGGGGTGCGGGAGTGTCTTTGATCGATATGTCCATCAGGTTCTCCGGTCTGCGGAGCCGTCGCCGTGCGGGCGGCGGCTCGGGGCGGAGCCGCCCGCGGTGGCGGGAGACTCCTGGCGGCGGTGCACCGGACGGTGCGGCCCCGTCCCGGTCGGAACGGGACCGCACTCAGGTCAGCTCAGTTCCGAGATGGTCGTACGGACCTTGGTGATGATCTCCTCGGGCATCGGGGCGTACCCGGCCTCGGAGAGCAGCGCCTGGCCGTCCTCGGACGCGATGTAGGCGAGGAAGGACTTGGTGGCGGGCAGAGTGTCCGCCTTGTTGCCCTTGTCACAGATGATCTCGTACGTGACGAGGGTGATCGGGTAGGCGCCCTCGGCGGTGGGCGTGTAGTTGAGCTTCAGCGCCAGGTCCTTGCCGGTGCCCACGACCTGGGCCTCGGAGATGGCCTTGGTGGCGTTCTCGACGGTCGCCTTCACCGGCTCGGCGGCACCGGTCTTGACGTCGACCGTGGTGATGCCGTCCTTGGCGTAGGAGAGCTCCATGTAGGAGATGGCGCCCTTGGTCTCCTTCACGCCCTGCGCGACACCGGAGGAGCCCTGCGCGGACTGGCCGCCCTTGGCCTGCCAGGCCTTGCCGCCCTCGTACTTCCAGTTGTCGGGGGCCGCGGCGATCAGGTACTTGGTGAAGTTGTCCGTGGTGCCGGACTCGTCCGAGCGGTGGAAGGCCTGGATCTTGAGGTCGGGCAGCTTCGCGTCGGGGTTGAGCGCCGCGATGGCCTTGTCGTTCCAGTTGGTGATCTTGCTGTCGAAGATCAGGGCGAGGGTCTTGGCGTCCAGGACCAGGTTGTCGACACCCGGGACGTTGTAACCGACGGCGATCGGACCGCCGACCATCGGCAGGTCGATGCCCTGGCCGCCGGTGCAGACCTTCTTGGAGGCGGTGACCTCTTCGGGCTTGAGCGCCGAGTCGGAGCCCGCGAAGGCGACCTGGCCCTGGGTGAACGCGGTGATGCCCGCGCCCGAACCGCTGCCCTTGTAGTTGATCACGACGTCCTTGCAGGTGCTCTGGTACTGCGCCACCCAGGCGTCGATCGCGTTCTTCTGCGCGGAGGAGCCGTCGGCCAGCAGCTGACCCTTGGCGTCGCCACAGTCGATGTTGCCGGCGGCAGCCGTGCTGTCACCGGTGCCGCTCGCGCCACCACTGGTGTCGTCGGACCCGCACGCGGTGAGGGTCAGAGCGCCGGTGAGGGCGACAGCACCGAGAGAAAGGGCGCGCATCCGGTTCTTGCGCTGAAGCTTCACTTTCGGGAGTTCCTTCCAGGAGCCGCCGTCCACATGGCGGCGTGCGAAGTCGTCGTATCAGCCTCGGGACCCGTTCCGCCGATGCCTTGGTCCCTCAGACTGCTGTCGTCACGGGCTGCGAGGCCGCATTTCGGTCCACATCCCGCACCGGGTAAGGCCGAAATTAGGCAGATCAGGTGAAGCCGCCAATGGACGGAAGTGAACGGCGAGTGAACCCCTGCCGACAGTGCGGTGAGGTCACGGAACGCTTACGGCCAGAACACGCGAGGGTCCCGATGCTTCACCGCCCCCCTCCTCCAGTCCCTAACTCTCCGCACCCAACTGGCTACAGAGAGAAACAATCCCCAACCGACCCCAAC
>NZ_JARGEE010000394.1:0-8295 GCF_033794485.1 Streptomyces sp. MB09-02B | reverse complement strand
GAGTCCGGCCCGCAACCAACGCGGCCACCGCCCGCAGCCGAAGTGCCTCCTGCGCCGACGGCGACAACTCCCGCGCGTCCCCCACCAGTTCACTCACGCTGGGATCAACGACCCAGAACACCTACCGTTTCGGATCAATATGACTCCACCTCGCTCAGCGCGCTTCCGGCCCAGAGTCTGGGCCCACGTAGATTTCCACGCCGTCCGCGTCCCACGCCCGCGTGTGCCCTCCAGTAGGAGCGGCGACGACAAAGGTCCCAGCCTCCAGCGAGACCATGCCGTCCTCGCCACCTCCGAGCCATTCCACGATGATTTTCTTTCCTGGCTCCAGGGAGAATTCTGCCGCAGTTGGCTCAAAAGCCACCACCATTGCCTTATCGGCACGAATAATAAATCGCATATGCACCCTAAAGATTGTCTGCATAGTATTGGAAAAGGTCCGCCCTCGATCTGGCACTGGGATTGATCTTTTCCGGATCATTTGGAAATTTCGCCGCCGACTTGTTATGAATGTCCATGTAGAAGTTGCGCCAGTGCAGCGCGTCTTCGCGCGTGAGGCCTATTTCTTGCATTCTCGCCAATTGCTCCGGGGTCTTCAGTTTGCTCGCATCTGCGAGACTCCTGCCGCCCCACGCCACGTCGCCGAATTCCGATCGGGTACCGAAGCCCATCCGGCTCCATGTTCCGTCGAGAACTTCCACGCCAGGAACGCAGGGATTGTCATTATGAACGAGTATCGGGGTCTCACCCGCCAGCACATAATACGTGTGCAGGCCATCGACGGTGAGATTGCGGGTTTCCAACTGGTTACGCAAGGAGTGGACTGCGCCCACGGAGACCGCGTCACCGGTGTCGGTCCGCAATGTCATGCCAGGGGTGAGGTCCTGTGCGTCGATCCACGCATCAGCAGACGGGGACCAGAACGGATGGTGGTCGGTTGTGATGATCTCGGCATTGCCGTCGCCCGTCCTCACCGTGAGGCCGGTGAATTCTTTGTCCCCTTCGGTGATGATAGTGGCGAGTACGGCGCGGGCTTCTGTCCTGCCCGTTTCTGGATCGGTCGCGAGGACTCTGTCCCCAACCTGAATGTCACCGATCTCCTTGACGGATCCGTCTGCCATACGAACGCCGGCTTCCGGCAGGAAGCTGTTCCTGCATGGCCTCCCAAGCTTGCCGCCGCGTCCGAGTGCGTACTCGACGATGGCGAGGAATCCCACGTTCCCGCATATCGGGCAGGAGTCCACTGGAATTCCCTTTACGTGCTTCCAGCCGTCGTAGTGCTTTCGGAAGTTCGTACACGTCATGTCGGTGCCCATGCCGTCTCTACCGCAGCGTTCACGGAAGTAGAGTTCGTAGTTCAGCTCGGGGCTGACGTGCGGCATGTAGGTTCCGGCGGCCTGCATCTGCCCGACGGTCGGTGCGTCTTGGTCGTCTCCCAGGTAGTTGTGAACCAGGTCCGTCGGTGGGCTCGGTGCCTCGCCGTCTCCCAGGTCCGTTACTACCGATGGCGTTGTGTTACCTCCACCGCCGTTGATTTTCCCAGGCCCGCACTCTTCCCAGCCGCCTTCGCAATCTGCCTTTCTCAAGCCGCTTGGGTCGCCATAGTTGATGGGGTCGTTGTCGCTGTAGCTGTAGGCGGAGAGGTTCTGCGGCTCGTATGGGGCGCTGAGGGGGTCGGGGCTGAGGAAGCGTCCGAGGTGGGGGTCGTAGGCGCGGGCGCCGAGCAGGGACAGGCCGGTGCTGGTGTCTTCGGTCTTGCCGAGGAAGCCGTTGTCGGTGCCGGTCGGCAGGGTGCCGCTGCGTTCGTCGCCGAAGGGGGTGTAGCGGCGGCGGGTGGAAGTGCCGGTGGTGGCGTCGACGGCGATCTGGGTGGAGGCCTGGGTGTCGGCCATCAGGTAGGTGAGTTTGCCGTTGGTGGCGGTGGTGCCCTCGGTGGTGCGCATGGCAACGATCGCGCTACCGCTGGTGTAGTGGCGGGTGGCGGTGAGGGTGGTGCCATCGGTGCGCAGGTCCGTCCCGCCGAGGGAGGCGATGGTCTCGCTGGGGGTGGTGCGGACGAGGAGGTTGCCATCGGCGTCGTAGGCGTAGCGGGCCAGTTCGCTGCCGCTGGCCTTGGTGGTCTTGACGGTTGCCAGTTGGGCCAGTTTGGTCCAGGTGTAGTCGACGGTGGTCGATGTTCCGGTGGTGGGCTGCTCGATGCGTTTGAGCATCGTGCCGTCGTCGTCGTAGGTGAGGGTGTCGGTGCGGGTGGTGGTGCTGCCGGTCTTGTGGAGGATCTTGCGGACGCCGTGGGGCCAGTTGGCGTTGGCCGTGGTCCAGGTGCCGGCGTCGTCGTAGCCGGGGTAGAGGTAGTCCCTCAGGGCGGCGGTGCCAGCGGTGCTGGTGTCGGTGACCGACTGCAGGTTGCCCATGCGGTCGTAGGTGTAGGCGCTCTGGTAGGGGGAGGTGCCCTGGTTGTCGGTGGTGGTCTGTGCGGTGTTCGCGCAGATGCCTGCCGTGGTGTGGGTGAAGGCGCTGGTCAGGCGGCTCTGGTCGTCGTAGCGGAAACACTGTGACTGGGCGGTCTGACCGGTGGCCTGTTCGCGCAGTTCGGTGATCCGGCCGGACAGGTCGTAGGTGTAGGTGTCCTTCTGCTTCTCGGTGATCAGTTCGTTGACATTGGTGGTCGTCGCGATGGACGTGAGCCGGCGGGTGCCGTTGCTGTCGTCGTAGGCGTAGGTGCGCTGGGCGTTGACGCCGGTGCCGTCGAAGTCGGTGCCGTAGGTGCGCGAGGTGAGGCGGTCGTAGGAGTCGTAGGCGGTGTCGCCGATGTAGACGGCGGCGCCGAGGGTGCTGGTCAGACGGTCTGGGTGGCCGTAGGTGTCGTAGGTGGTGGTCACCGTCTCTGCGGCGAGGCCGCCTGCGGCGGGGTAGGTGACCTTGGTGAGGTGGTCGGCGGCGTCGTAGGAGAACGACGTCGTGTAGGTGCCCGCTAGGCCACTGACTCCTGCGGGGATGGTGACAGTGCTGCTCAGCGCGCGGCCGCGGGTGTCGAAGGAGCCCACCTTGGTGGTGTAGGTGTTGCCGGCGGTGTCGCGGCTGGTGGTGGAGGTGATCTGGCCCTTGCCGTTGGTGACGGTCATCCCGTCCCAGGTCCAGGCGGCGAGTTCGTCTGCTCCGCTGGCCACGGAGGTCTTGCGGCCCAGGTTGTCGTACCCGTAGGTGAGGACGGTCTTGCCGGCGTTGCCCGTGACTTTGCTGATCTGCCCGTTGGCGTCGTAGACGGTCGTCGATGAGCCCGCGTCGGGGTCGTCGACGGTCAGGCGCTGCCCGGCCCAGTCGTAGGTGTAGATGGTGTTGTTGCCGCGGGTGTCGGTGATCTGCTTCAGCTCGCCCTTGCCGGTGTAGCCGTAGGACGTGGTGTAGGTGGCGCTGCCGCTGTGTTCGACGACCTTGGAGACCTGGCCGAACACGTCGGTGTAGGTGTCGATGGGCGTGCCCACGGCCGGCTGGACGATGGTGTGGTCGCCGTTGTAGGTGGTGGTGACCTTGTCTTCGGCCTGGGTGACTCCATCGGCCTGAAGCCGGGAGATCACCGTGCGGCCGGCCCAGTCCAGGACGAGGTCGTTGTAGGAGGGCAGGTCGGTGACCTCGGGGCTGGAGGGTCCGCCGGTGCCGGCGGTGCCCTGGTTGCGGAAGACCGCCGAGGTGCCGGTGACCTGGCCGGCCGAGTCGTAGCGGGTGACGGCGACCTGCCGGTAGGGCACCACCGTCTGAGTCGGCCAGAGGGCGCCGTCGGGCAGTGGTGTCTGTGTCTCACGGGCGCGGCCGAGGGCGTCGGTGTAGGTGTGGGAGGTCAGGTAGGTGCTGCCGGACTGCAGCACACGGGAGGTCGTGTGCGGGTAGCCGTCGACCGCGTCGGGCACCCCGGAGCCGTTGGTCGACGTGGGAATGCTGTAGCTGTACTTCATCGACGGCGAGCTGCCGGTCTCGGTCGGCTTCCACACCTCGACCACGCGGCCGGCGGAGTCGAGGGTGACCGTGGTGGAGTGGCCATTGGCGTCCTTGACCGTGGTCGGGATGCCCCAGAAGCGGGAGGTCCACACCGTGGAGGTCAGCCCGGTGCGGGCGGAGGCGGCGCCGTCCGGGTCGGGGGTTGCGGTGGTGATGCCGTTCAGGGGCCAGGTGTTGGCGGGGCTGTAGGTGGTGGTTACGCGGTTGTGCAGGCCGTCCTCGGTCCACACCACGCGGCCGGCGTCGTCGTAGCCGGACCACGTCGAGCGGTAGCTGCCGGACTTGGTGTAGACGCGGGCCTCGGTCGGGTTGCCGTCGACCGGCTTGTTCGCGGCCACGGTGGTGGCGCCGTCGTAGAGGGTGGTGGCGTAGCCGTCCTGGTTGCTGTCGGCGATGCTGGAGCAGCCGACCGGGTAGTGCTTGACCTGGTCCTGGAGCACGGTCCAGCGCCGGGCGTCGGTGGAGTCGTAGGCGTCGGTGTTGTAGGCGCGGCCGTAGGTGGTGCAGCGGTTGTCGGAGACGTCCGTCTGGCCCCAGTCGTCGGTGCGCATGGGCAGGCCGAAGGTGGTGGAGGCGGCTTCGGAGTCGTCGTACTCGTTCTCCACCGTGCGTTCGCGCCAGCCGCCGCTGACCTTGGTGTTGGTGACGGTCTTGGACTCGCGGACGAAGCGGGCGTCGGGCAGGCCGTCGTACTGGGCGGTGTTGTGCGACCAGTACGAGTGGTAGGTGCGCTCGTGGGAGATGTCCTGGTCGTCGCGCAGGGAGGTGGACAGGACCTTGCCGGAGAGCCAGTCGTGGTCGGTGAACGCGCCGCCGTCGCCGTTGTCGACCGTGACGTTCTTCGTCGCCGACGTGTCCGTCTTGGAGGTGCGGTCCCCGTCCAGGCCGCGGTAGAGCCAGTACTTCGTCGTCTTCTTCCCCGTGCCCGAGCCCGTGGAGACCTTCACCTCCTGGTAGCCGCGCCAGTCGGTCCAGGACTCGTCCTCGTCCGCCGTGAGGGGGTCGTTGGTGAACCGCCAGCCGGCGCCGTCCTCGTAGGTGTACGAGGTGGTCATCACCGGGGCGCCGTCCTGGTTGGACGTCACGGTCGGGTCGACCTCGACCTTGGTCACCAGGAACTTCTTGAACCAGCCGGTGCGGGCCTCGGTCTCGCCCTCCGGGGTCCACTTCTGCCAGTAGCAGTCCTTGGTGTTGGAGGCCTGGCTGGGCAGGTCGTTGATGTCGCAGGGGTTGGCGAAGCCGTAGGAGACGCTGGTGGTGGCACCGAGGTCGCCGTGGACCTCCGCGATGCGGGGGAAGTTCAGCTCCGCGGAGCCGACCTTGTTGTCCAGGTCGACCCGGTTGAAGTTGATCACTGGCAGGACGAGGTCGGTGCCGTTGCCGTAGGTGCGGCGCTGGACGTAGTCCAGCCACAGCGTCTTGCCGATCGTTCCGTCGGGGTTCGGCATGCCGTACTTGTTCTGGTACTGCTGCACCAGGTCCCAGCCGGTGCCGTCCTGGTCACTGACGTAGGTCTTGATGTCCCACAGCATGTCCGTGGAGAAGAACGTCGGGTAATACGTCTTGCCCGCGCACTCGTAGTCGGCCGACGTGCCGTCGCACATCAAGTCGATGGGCACGTCCGGGTAGGAGGTCGGCTTGTCGTCGAACGTCGGGCACGCCGCGGGCGTATCGCGCAGCGGGTCGTTCTCCTGGACCCGCTCGATGCACCGGTTGACGTGGCTCAGCTCGACCTTCGCGGGCACCTTGCCGTCGGTGATCTGCGAGGACCAGCCGTACTGGATCTCCTTCACATAGCCGGAGGAGACGTACTGGCGGGCCTGGTCGACGTCGGCGACGGAGCGGTAGTGGTTGTACTCCTTGTCGTAGAAGTACATCGTCTCGACCTCGTTGGCGTCGACCGCCCGGTCGAGGTTCCAGCGCCACGCCTGCGTGCACGGCACGGGGAACTGATCCCGGCACGGCTCGCCGGTGTCGTTGCCCACGACGGGGACGGTGAAGACGGAGGCGGTCGCGGTACCGGTGCGCTCGGAGCGGCCCCAGCCGAAGTAGTAACGCTGCCCGTCCTGCGTGGAGATCAGCCAGTACTCCCCGTCGCGGCCCGCGCCGTGCCCGTCGAACAGGCGCTGCACCCGCCAGCCCGGATCGTCTTTCACGTGGTAGGAGCCGCTGCCGGTGTCGTCCTGGACCAGCTCCGAGGTGACACCGTTGAGGTTGATGACGTAGACCGCGCCGGACGGCTCCACAGTGGAGTTCGGCGAGTCCCAGCACATATCCCCGATCGTCGGCAGTCCGTCCTCGGTGCAGTTGCGGTACCGGCGCTCGATGTAGCCGACGTTCAGGTCCCAGCCCATGCCCGCCCAGGACGACTGGTTGTTCGACGCAGACGTACGGCCGTCCACCGACTGCGAGTTGTACGTCATCGCCAGCGGCGGCGCCGAGCCCATCGGCGGCTTCGGCAGCTGGATCGGCAGGTTGTAGGTGAACGCACCCGAACCGGTCGACACATCCCAGGAACCCGTGGGTGACATCGTCGACGCCCGGTAGTCGCCCTGGTCGGAGGACGAACCGGTGTTCAGCAGGAACACACTGTCCCCGCTGGTGCCGGCCTCCCGCATCAGCTGCGGAGTCAGACCGTCCGCTGCTGTGTCGGCCGCCGCCGGCACTGTCGCGGTCAGGGTGCCCGCAGCGGTGTCGTTCTCCACCGGCACGGCCTCACGGTCCGTACAGCCCGCCGCCTCCGGGGTCTCCAGGGCGCACGCCGGGGCCTTCACCAGCCGCAGCCGGGAGGCGAAGTCACCACCGAAGGCGTACTTGAAGCCGGAGTAGTCGATATCGACCTGGACCTCGCCCGGGGCATCGACGCCGTCGGTCCGGGTGACCTTCAGGCCCAGACCGATACCGCCCGCCGGGGCCACCGCCTCACGGTCCAGCACCTGCACATCGACCTGATCCGGGGAAACCACGTCAGGGGCCGAATCACCCGGCGAAGACTCTGCGGGGCCGGGAGTCGAAGTGGTTTCGGAATCCGGGCTCGTACTCGGTCCGGTGTCCTGCGCCTCCACGCCGTCCGGAGAGCTGGGGATGGCGCTCGGCGAGGCGGTGTCGTCCTTCGCCAGGCGGGCCGCACCCAGCTGGGCCTCGGCACCCGCCTCCTCCACGACCGGAGCCACCTCGACGACGCCCGCAACCTCGGTGTCGTCACCACTCGGTCGATCCGTAGTCGACGAGGCGGACGGTTCGGGAGCCACCGTGCCCGGCTCCCCCGGAGCCACCTCGGACAGATCGACCGTGGCCTCCCCCGCGCTCGGCCACTTGGGAGCCGGCAGCGGCTTGCCGACCTCCTCGGCCTTCTGCTCCGCGACCGAGCCCAGAGGCTGGGACGGAACCACCGGCGTCGAGTCGTCAACGGCCGCCCTGGCCTCCGGCGGCGACACCACCGACACCGTCGACAGCAAAGCCGCGAGCATCGCACCCGCAAGGCCCACCGAGACAACACGCGCACGCCGAACAGCCACCCGAACTCCCACCCCATGCAGACCGCACCGAGGCACGAACCGCAGCTCACATGTACAGACCGTCGGCGTCAGGACAGGCCCCACCGCGCTCCCCAGCGCGGAAACGGAATGACCAGCTCCTGAATTCGATCAGTGAACGTGGACAGTAGCTGCTGTGAATATGCCGTGAACAGGCCAACCAGGAGAAAGGTTCCAGCCACCACAAGTGATCTCGATCACGCAGCCCGCCAGCGGAGGTCATGCGGCTGGAGCCGCAACTGACAGTCCGTCCGGTTCTGACGGAGCGGCGCGGTCCACGACCTCCCCCAGGTCGACCGCCTGCGCCGGCTTACCAAGCTCGCCGAACGGCGCGAAACCCGCCGAGCCGAACGCTCAGCAGTGGCCCCGGGGTCGCCCGGCCGAGGCCCCTCACCAGCGCAGTGGATCGCCGGTGTACGGCACTGACCGCCGACGGTGGCGGGGCCTGGCCGCCGCCCGACGTGACCGCATGTGCACCACCGGGTGAAAACGGCTGCGGGGCCCACCGACTGGTGGGCCCCGCAGGCGTCTGACCTGTGGTCAGGGGTGAAATCCACGTACGCGGACCGGCTCGCCGGTCCACCAGTGCGGGGCGGTCGCGATGATCGCGCCGCCGGGGCGGTCCGCGGTGGGCTGGGCCGCGTACTGGCTGTGCACCGCGGCCCAGGTTGAGGTTCCCCCGAGATGCGGAGGGTGCTGACAGAGGGTCAGATGGTTCTCATGAGAGGAACATCGACCATGGCTGCCCCCAGGAAGTACTCGTTGG
>NZ_JARGEE010000393.1:0-8306 GCF_033794485.1 Streptomyces sp. MB09-02B | reverse complement strand
GTCGGGGTGCGCCCGGGGCCCGCACACCCCTTGGCGTAGTTGGCCTCCAGCCCCGGTAGGCTCTGCCAACCTAGGGGACTGCCACCGCACCGGAGGGGCTGGAAGACGTGAACCTGCGCGACACACTGCGCGGCCTGTTGGTCAAGGTCTACGCACGCAGGGTCGAGGGTCACCTCGACCACGCCCAGGTGCCCGAGCACATCGGCGTCATCGTGGACGGCAGCCGCCGCTGGGCCAAGGCCGCGGGCTCCACCACGGTGCAGGGCCACCAGGCGGGGGCGAACAAGATCGAGGAGTTCCTCGGCTGGTGCACCGAGACCGACGTGAAGGTCGTCACTCTCTGGCTGCTCTCCACCGACAACTTCAACCGCCCCAAGGAAGAGCTCGTCCCGCTGCTCGGGATCATCGAGGACACGGTCCGGTCCCTCGCCGCCGACGGCCGCTGGCGCGTGCACCACGTCGGGGCGCTCGACCTTCTCTCCCCCGGGATGCAGCGCGCGCTCAAGGAGGCCGAGGAAGTCACCGCGGACGTCGACGGGATACTGGTCAACGTGGCCATCGGATACGGCGGACGGCAGGAGATCGCCGACGCCGTCCGGTCGATGATCCAGGACGCGCAGGAGCGGGGCACCTCGATGGAGGAACTCGCCGAGAACGTCTCCGTGGACCTGATCGGCAGCCATCTCTACACCGTCGACCAGCCCGACCCGGATCTGGTGATCCGTACGAGCGGCGAGCAGCGGCTGTCCGGATTCATGCTCTGGCAGACCGCCCACTCCGAGTACTACTTCTGTGACGTCTTCTGGCCGGCCTTCCGGAAGGTGGACTTCCTGCGCGCGCTGCGCGACTACGCTGCGCGACACCGGCGCTACGGAGGCTGACACTCCGCGATACGCGTGAGGTGCGTATCACCCCCACCGGGACGGAAGTAACGAGGAGTTCACCGGGACGCCGTCGTACCGCATGGCATGGCGGCGCGTGTTCGAGGGCATAAGCCAGTCAGGTCGACACCCGAACCACGGGTGTCGGATCTCAGCGGGCGGCTCGGGGCCGTCCGCCCGGGAGGCCCTTTGCACCAGCCCGATCGTGCGGTCACAGCACGGACGAAGCAGCGGAGGGCCGGTCACCGGCCCGTGCAACGGCGCCGACGACCGGCCCAGTTCGAACCCGTCGCTCCCCGACCTCATCCGAGGGGGTACGTCCTTCCGTGGTGACCAGCACAAAGCGCCGCATGCCAGACCGGCGCACCTACGTTCTCGACACCAGCGTCCTGCTGGCCGACCCGAATGCTCTGAACCGCTTCGACGAGCACGAAGTCGTGCTGCCGATCGTGGTGGTCACGGAGCTGGAGGCGAAGAGGCACCATCCCGAACTCGGCTACTTCGCCCGGCAGGCCCTGCGGCTGCTCGACGAGTTCCGCGTCCGGTACGGCCGCCTGGACGCCCCCATCCCGATCGGGGACCTCGGCGGCACCGTACGGGTCGAGCTCAACCACTCGGATCCCAGCGTGCTGCCGAGCGGCTACCGCCTGGGGGACAACGACTCCCGGATCCTCGCGGTCGCCCGCAACCTGCAGGCCGAGGGCTTCGACGTCACCGTGGTGTCGAAGGACCTGCCCCTCAGGATCAAGGCGTCCTCCGTGGGCCTCCTCGCCGAGGAGTACCGCGCGGAGCTGGCCATCACGGACGCCTCCGGGTGGACCGGGATGTCCGAACTGACCCTGCCGGGCGAACAGGTCGACATCCTCTTCGAGGAAGGGTCCATCTACGTCCCCGAGGCGAGCACGCTGCCCGTCCACACCGGTCTGACGATCCAGTCGGAACGCGGCAAGGCGCTCGGCCGGGTGACGCCCGACGGCAACATCCGTCTGGTGCGCGGCGACCGGGAGGCGTTCGGCATCAAGGGCCGCAGCGCCGAGCAGCGCATCGCGCTGGACCTGCTGCTCGACCCGGACGTGGGCATCCTCTCGATGGGTGGCCGGGCCGGCACCGGCAAGTCGGCGCTCGCGCTGTGCGCGGGCCTGGAGGCCGTGCTCGAACGGCGCCAGCACCAGAAGGTGATGGTCTTCCGGCCGCTGTACGCGGTGGGCGGGCAGGAGCTCGGCTATCTGCCCGGTTCCGAGTCCGAGAAGATGAGCCCCTGGGCGCAGGCGGTCTTCGACACGCTGTCCGCGGTCACCAGCCGCGAGGTCATCGAGGAGGTCACCGCGCGCGGCATGCTGGAGGTCCTGCCGCTGACGCACATCCGCGGCCGTTCCCTGCACGACGCGTTCGTGATCGTGGACGAGGCCCAGTCCCTGGAGCGGAACGTCCTGTTGACCGTTCTGTCCCGGATCGGCGCGAATTCGCGGGTGGTTCTGACCCATGACGTCGCCCAGCGCGACAATCTGCGGGTCGGCCGCTACGACGGTGTCGTGGCCGTGGTCGAGAAGCTGAAGGGCCATCCCCTCTTCGCCCACGTCACGTTGACGAGGTCCGAACGGTCCCAGATCGCGGCCCTTGTGACCGAAATGCTGGAGGACGGCCAGATTTAACCCGACTACGGCACCAACCCCGGGGCGCCGCCCGGCAAAAGGCTCAGCAGCCTAGCCGGGCGGCGCTTCGGCGCGTAGGCGTTTCCGGGAATCTCCGGCGTCAAACGAGGTGTGACCTTTCACACTCACCACTGAATTGCCTCCCGGTGTCGGGTTACGGCAGAGTCTCATTTCTGTCAGGCCCCGCATACGACACACCTGTACCCCCAGCGGTACGGAACAACAGCACCACCAGGTCAACTCCACAGCGTCGTCGTATGCCGCCCGAGCACCACGCGGCGCTTCCGCAAGGGAGTTGCCCATCGGGCCCGCGCCTCCGTGACCCCGCAGTTGGGAGGCCAGCGTCAGGGGCACGATTGCGTCCGCCAGGGTCACCGAGGCGGGCGATGCTGGAAGGAAACCGTGTGAGCCGGATTTCGGTCCGGGGATTCGCAGTGGCCTCGGCCACCGCGGTCACCGCAGTCGGCAGTGTCGTCGGAGTTGCCTCGGGCAGCACCGCCCAGACGACCACTGACGACGCCGAGGCGGTCGCGAACGACACCACGTTGCTCGCCGACATACCCGTGGGCCAGCAGGCCCAGGTGCAGACCGCGTCCCTGACAGCTCAGGCCGACGCCCAGGCCATCGCCGCCGACGCGAGCGCCCGCAAGGACGCCGAGGAGACCGCCCGTAAGAAGGCGGCCCAGGACGCGATCGACAAGCAGAAGGCGGCGGAGAAGGCCGAGCAGGAGCGCAAGGCGAAGGAAGCGGCGGAGGCCGAGGCCAAGTCGAAGTCCGCCGCCGCCGGCTCGCTCGGTGACATCCCCGTCCAGAGCTCGTACTCCATCGCCGAGATCCAGGCGATGGCCAAGGCCGTCGTGGCCGGCGACCAGTGGACGTGCTTCAGCAACATCGTGGACCACGAGTCCAGCTGGAACTACAAGGCAGTCAACCCCTCCTCGGGTGCCTACGGTCTCTTCCAGGCGCTGCCCGCCGGCAAGTACTCCTCCGCCGGTTCCGACTGGCAGACCAACCCGGCCACGCAGATCAAGTGGGGCCTGAACTACATGGAATCGCGCTACGGCAGCCCGTGCGAGGCCTGGTCGTTCTGGCAGGCCAACCACTGGTACTAGGCCGGTCCGCGCCAGGGTGACGACCACCCGCCGCTCAACCTTCCGAAGCCCTCCACCGTCCTTTGGTGGAGGGCTTCGGCCATGTACGGTCGGAGCCCCCGAGAGGATGCGCGGCCTCCGGGAGGAGCGGTGACCCACAGGAGCTACGGGGGAAGAGGACGGATGATGTCGCGAGTTCCAGGGTGGCTCGGCCGGCTCGGCGCCGGACTGAGCGGGTGGGGCGAGCGGTTGGAACGACGCCGGGCGCAGATGGAGGCGGAGGCCGAGGACTCCGAAGTGGACTCGGGCGGCCGGACCGGCTCCGGCAAGAGCGGGAGCAGGGCCGAGTCCGGGGCCGGCGGCACTGACGCGACCGCCGGGGCGGGTGGCTCTGACACTCCCGCTGAGGCGGGCGGCTCCGACGCACCGGCCGAGGCGGGCGGCTCCACCGGGCCCAAGGGTGCGGCGGGTTCCGGTGGAACTGCGGGTTCGCAGAGCCGGGCGACGACCGCCCCCGTCCTCTACTCCCGTCCGGACCCCGCGTCGGCGGTGCCCTGGGGGATGCGGGTGGCGGCCGAGGCCGGATGGCGGCTGCTCGTGCTCGCGGGCACCGTCTGGGTGTTGATGCGGGTCATCAGCTCGGTACGGCTGCTGGTGCTGTCGTTCACCGCCGCGCTGCTCGTCACCGCCGTGCTCCAGCCGACCGTGGCACGGCTGACCCGGCTAGGCGTACCGCGCGGCCTCGCCACCGCGCTGACCGCCGCCCTCGGCTTCATCGTCATGGGACTGATCGGCTGGTTCGTCACCTGGCAGGTCATGGAGAACATCGACAACCTCTCCGACCAGATCCAGGACGGCATCGACGAGTTGCAGCGCTGGCTGCTCGACAGCCCGTTCCACGTCACCGAGAACCAGATCAACGACATCGCCAAGAACCTCCGCGAGGCGATCAGCGACAACACGGACACGATCACCTCGGCGGGACTGGAGGGCGTGACCGTCATCGTCGAGGCGCTCACCGGCATCCTCCTGACGATGTTCTCCACGCTGTTCCTCCTGTACGACGGCAAGAGGATCTGGCAGTGGGCCCTCAAGCTGGTGCCCAGGGCGGCCCGGCCGGGTGTCGCCGACGCGGGGCCGCGCGCCTGGCGGACGTTGACGGCGTACGTGCGCGGCACAGTGGTCGTGGCACTGATCGACGCGATCTTCATCGGCCTGGGGATCTACTTCCTGGACGTGCCGATGGCGGTCCCGCTGGCCGTGTTCATCTTCCTGTTCTCCTTCATCCCGCTGGTGGGTGCGGTCGTTTCGGGCGCGCTGGCCGTCGTGGTGGCGCTGGTGACCCAGGGTGTGTTCACGGCTGTCATGACGCTGGTCGTGGTGCTCGCCGTGCAGCAGATCGAGGGGCACATCCTCCAGCCGTTCATCCTCGGCCGGGCCGTCCGGGTGCATCCCCTGGCCGTCGTGCTGGCGGTCGCCGCCGGTGGCATGATCGCGGGGATCGGGGGTGCCGTGGTCGCCGTACCGCTGGTCGCGGTCACCAACACGGTCGTGGGGTCGCTGCGGGCGTACGCGGACGAGCACGGGCGGGATCCGCACGACAGCCGATAGGCCCTACTGCCGCGGAGCTGCGTCGGAAAGGCCCGATCGTTCGTGGCGCAGGAGGACGACTCCGTTGCCGAAGGTGCGGGTCTCCACCAGGCGCAGAGCGGTCGGGGTCGCGGTGTCGGCTGCGGGGAAGAGCCTCTTGCCGGCGCCCAGCAGCACGGGGTGGACGTAGACGCGGTACTCGTCGACGAGGTCGTGCCGCATGAACTGGGCCGCCAGTTCGGCACCGCCGACGACCAGGTCTCCGCCGTCCTGCGCCTTCAGTGCCTCGATGTCCTCCACGACGATGTCCCGGACGATGGTCGTGTGCCGGTCACCGTGGCGCAGGGTCCGGGAGTAGACCAGCTTGGGCTTGTTCCGCCAGATCTCGGCGAAGTCGGCGACGGGGCGCGGGGTGTCGGGGTCCCGGTCGGCCGTGGGCCAGTAGGCGTCCATCAGCTCGTAGGTGACACGGCCTTCGAGGAAGGCGCCCATGTCTCTGAGGACGTCGTTGAAGTGGGTGTGCAGTTCGTCGTCGACCAGGTGCCAGTCGATCTCGCGGTCCGGGCCCTCCATGTAGCCGTCGAGGGACACGGACATCATGAGGACGAGCTTGCGCATGGGGGCCTCTCCGGTGGCGTGGGTGTCGCGGGTGACTCGGCTGTCGCGGGTGACTCGGCTGTCGTGGGTGACTCGGCTTGTGAGGGAGAGGATCGCTTGTGTGGGGGCCGGTCGCACGGACGTGGGTCCCGGCGGGGAGTCCGGTCGCCCGTGTCGGCGTACCGATCCAGGGCGCTTCGGATGGACGTTCGAGGAAGTCGAGGGTGGAGGCCCGACTTGGCCACTGGGGCGGGCGCTGGGGAGGACGACGAGGAGTCGGTCCAGGTGACGGGTCGCGTCGGTCAGCTCTCCTCGCCGTCGCTACCGGTGTCGGAGGCGGTTTCGGGCTCCGCCGTGGTGCGGGGGAAGGAGACCTCGACACGGCGGTTCTTCTTGCGGCCCTCCTCGGAGGAGTTGTCGGCGATCGGGTAGTCCTCGCTGTAGCCGCGCACCTCGAAGGTGACGTTGCCGCCGAGGTCGGCGGCGAGGAGGTCGTGGACGGCCTCGGCGCGCTTCTTGGAGAGGGTCAGGCCGTGGGCGTACGAGCCGAGGTTGTCCGTGAAGCCGAAGACGCGGACCGTGCCCGCGCTCTGCTTCTTGATCTCCTCCGCGATGGTCTGGATGCGGGAGCGGGCCTGCGGGTTGAGTTTGGCACTGTCCCTCGGGAAGAGGACCTCCGCCTGGAGGGCGAACGTCACGTTCTCGTTGGTGTCCTCGCGGCGTTCCTCGCCGCCGAGGTCCTCCACGACCGACTTGATGTCCAGGACCTTGGCGGGGGCGAGCGTGGCCCCCTGGGCGAGCTTCAGGCCCGGACTGTTCGCGTCGACCTCCGGGGGTGGGGACGTGGTGACGGTGCCCGGGGGTTCGCTGGGGTCGTCCGCGGCGGCGGTCTGGGAGGGCACGGCGAGGGTGAGGGCGGCGAGCACGGCGAGGGCCGCGGTGGCCCGTGGGGTGAGGGCGGCCATGGTCACTCGCCCTCGGAGAGATCGATGGTGGCGGGGGGCATGGAGCCGACCTGGAAGTCCACGGAGGTGGTGCCTTCGGGTGGGGCCGGGAATTGGGCGAACCAGTCGGTGGTCGCGCCGGTTTGGACGCCGCCGGTGAACCTCGTGCACAGGCAGCGCCCTTCCGTGTCACGGAGGACGAGGTACTTCTTCTTGCCTGTCTGGTCGACGAGGTTCGCGCCCGCGATCGAGCCGCCGTTCTTGACCAGTTCGCTCTCGTCGCCGCGCCACTCCGCGCCGACCCACGGCTTGCCAGTGCCGTTGGTCACTGTGCCCTCGACCGTGACGAAGCCACCACCATCGCGGGCGGCCGAGGTCACTTTAAGTGTCAGGCCACCGGCTTTGACCTCGGCCAGGACTGACTCCGTGGTGGGGGCATCGGACTCCTGGTCCTCGTCCGCTCCGTTGTCCTTGGACGGCGTCGACGATGACTTCTTGTCAGACGTTTTGTCTTCGTCCCCTCCTCCCCCACAGCCGGCCACCGTGAGAACCAGCCCGGTGGCGATCGTCACCGTGGACAGAGCCGTGCGGCCCTTCATGGTGTACCGGAACTTCATGAACACAGCTTCCTCTCACTCGGCCAGACGCACAGAGAACATCACAGACGCGTCAGGAAGGTCGTCCGGATCGAAATCTCCGGGATCGATGTCCACGGGCACGCCGTCGCAGTCCAGCGTGACGGGCTTCGTGGGGTTGGCATTCACGTCGACGGCACAGCGCGGCTGGATGACGGCCACCGCCCTGGCGGTGGCCGTCATGTCCTCGGTACCGGGAATGATCGAATCGCCCACGGTGTAGTCCGTCACCACGTCGACCTGAAACCCCGGATCGCCGCCCACCTCAGTGGGCTGGGCTCCGCCTTGGAGGGTCGAGTCGTTCTGCGCCGCCAGCGCCGCCGCCGCAGCGGTGGCATCTCCTTCGGCGGGGAGGCCTCCCGACAGGTCGAGCCAGTCCAACCAGTCGACATCGCCCGCGCCTATGGCGTCCCCCAGGTCCAGCAACAGTTCGTCCCGAGCCTGCTGCGCAGCCGCCAACGCCGCAGCGTCCGCCGCAGACTGGGCACCGTTGCGGGCGGACGCAGCTTGAGCGAACGCGAAGAAGGCCAACGCAGTGAAGAGCAAGATCGCCGTCAGCCAGATGTAGAGGGGAAGGGTGGACCCGCGGTCGTCGAACCGCCGTGGGCCGTTCAGCCACCGATGACGTTGCTCACGGCCGTCAGGATGGCACCTGAGATCAACCCGTCGAGCCCCAGGCCGTCGATCATCACGAAGATTCCCGCGACGATGATCATGATGCCCGCGTACTCCACGAAGCCCGCGCCCGAGTCCCGGTCCTTGCCGCGCATGCGGGCGGTGACCGTGGTCCTCCAGGTCTCGAAACGGTGTTTCACCTTCATGGCGGTTGCCTTCCCGCGCGATGCCGACACCAACCGGATCACCGTACGTGAGTCGGTACGTACGGGGGGTGGGTCCGGGGGCCCAACTTTTGCTG
>NZ_JARGEE010000392.1:0-8333 GCF_033794485.1 Streptomyces sp. MB09-02B | reverse complement strand
TTGCGGGACGGGTGGGGCACGGATCAGGCGACCCGGGCCAGATCCGTGTGCCGTACCTCGTGGGCCGGCGGCAGCCCCGAGGCGTGACGCTCCAACTCCTCGACGACGGTACGGCCGAGGCGCTCCAGCTCGTTGCCGAGCGAGCCCGCGATGTGCGGGGTGAGGAAGACGTTGGGGAGGTTGTAGAGCGGGGAGCCGACGGGCAGCGGCTCGGGTTCGGTCACGTCCAGGACCGCGCTGAGCCGGCCGGAGAGCAACTCGTCGGTGAGTGCCCCGGGGTCGACGAGGGCGCCCCGGGAGGTGTTGATGAGGACGCCGCCGTCCCGGATGAGCGCGAGTCTGCCGCGGTCGATCATGCGGTAGGTCTCGGGGATGTCGGGGGCGTGGAGGCTGACGATGTCGCTGGTCCGCAGCAGGTCGTCCAGCGTCATCGGCTCGGCGCCCAGTGCGGCGGCGCCCGCCGTGTCGACGTACGGGTCGTACAGCGAGACGGCGAAGTCGAACGGCTTCAGCAGGTCCAGCAGCCGGCGGCCGACGCGCGAGGCCCCGATGACCCCGACCCGGCGGCCGACGTTGCCGATGGCGGCGGTCTCGGCGGGGGAGGGGTAGGTGTGTGTCAGCCGGAAGCGTTCGCGCTGGTCGAAGGCGTCCTTTCCGGCCAGCAGGATCATCGCGAGGGTGTACTCGGCGACCGGCAGCGCGTTGCCGGCCACCGCGCTGGAGACGGTGATCCCGCGCTGCCAGAGGGCTTCCCCGACCAGCGCGCGGACCGATCCGGCGGCGTGCAGGACGGTGTGCAGCCGGGGTGCCGCCACCAGGACGTCCGCGTCGAGGTGCGGACAGCCCCAGCCGGTGATCAGGACCTCGGCACCGGCCAGCGCGGGTGCGGCGACCGGATCGGTGAAGTCCCGTACGACGAACCCGGGATCGATCTCGACCACCTCCCGCAGCCGTGCCATGAGCGGCGGCGGGAAGAGCAGGGGAAGATGCACCGGATCCATGGCGAAGACGGCTCGCGTCGACTGGGCGCTGGGCATGACTCTCCTGGAGAGTTGCAGGGGGTGTGTGCGGAGACTGTTGCGGAAACGATCAGATCGTTTCAGAAAACGTCTTCTACCGTAGATCCGGGTCCGACGGGCGGTCAATCGTCGTGATCGGGTGTCGTGCTCCCGGGCTCGCGTGAGGTCGTCTGCGTCTGCGCAGGTCGTGCGGTTGCGCGGTGTGAGTCGTTGGTCGGACTCCGTGTCCGATCGGAAACCGCTGCTGTTTCGGTGAATGCCCTGGTCAAAGGGGTATCGGCGCAGCCCGGGGCGGCGTCGGGCCATCGCTCGGAGGATGCGCGGAGTTTTCGAAAACTGGTCGACCCCCTTGACGCCGTTTGCGGTCAAGAACAAGCTCTGCCCGTCGGCCGGTAGAAACCGGTTGTTGCCCAGGGCTGATCCGTCAGCCTCCGGACTCAAGCAAGTTCCGCCCCGGCCCCCCACGCCACGGCCGTCCCCGCCGATCTCCTCGCCCCCTCGTACGCAAGGACGTTGCTCATGACCGAAACCCAGGGCCCGGGTCTGTCCCGACGCACCCTTCTGCAGACCGCCGGCGCCGCCGCCACCGCGTTCACCCTCCTCGGTGCGGCCACCGGCACGGCGAGCGCGGCCGACGGGCCCGGAACCGACCGGCTGGTGGTGCACCCCGTCCCGACCGGGCTGCCCCTGAACACCAGCTTCTCCGTCAAGGCCCGTACCCCGGGCGGAGAGTGGCAGTCGGTGCCCGTCATCAGAGCGCGCACCAAGACCATCGACGCGAAGACCGGAGCGGGCGTCGTCCGCAGTTCCTCGGTGGCCAACCTCGACTTCCGCGGCACCGTCGAGGTCCGGGTCACCTCCTCGAAGGGGGCCATCCCCTCCGCACGGATCCGCCCCCTGTCGTACGACATCGCCCACGAGGTGAGCGGGGACACCGTCACCTTCAGCCTCACCGAGCCGCGCAACCTCTCCATCGAACTCGGCGACGCCGACGGTGGCGCCTTCGACCTCTACGACAACCTCCAGCTCCACGCCAACCCGGTCGAGAAGTGGCGGCCCGAGGAGGGCGACCCGGACGTCATCTACTTCGGGCCCGGCATCCACACCGTCCCCGACAACGTGGTCAAGGTGCCCAGCGGCAAGACCGTGTACCTGGCGGGCGGCGCGGTCCTCAAGGCCCGTGTGGAGTTCAGCCACGTGGAGAACGCGCGGCTGATCGGCCGGGGCATCATCCACGACTCGGACGCCGCGACCCTGGTCGCGTTCTCCAGGAACATCGAGATCGACGGCATCCTCGCCCTCAACCCCAAGACCGGCTACTCCTGCACCATCGGCCAGTCGCAGCAGGTCACCGTCCGCAACCTGCACTCCTACAGCTTCGGCCAGTGGGGCGACGGCATCGACGTCTTCAGCAGCGAGGACGTCCTCATCGAGGGCGTCTTCATGCGCAACAGCGACGACTGCATCGCCATCTACGCCCACCGCTGGGACTACTACGGCGACTGCCGCAACATCACCGTCCGCGACTCCACCCTGTGGGCCGATGTCGCCCACCCGGTCAACATGGGCACCCACGGCAACCCGGAGAAGCCCGAGACCATCGAGAACATCGTCTTCAGCAACATCGATGTCCTGCAGCACCGCGAGCCGCAGGTCCTCTACCAGGGCTGCTTCGCCCTCAACCCGGGCGACAGCAACCTCATCCGGGGCGTCCGCATCCAGGACGTCCGCGTGGAGGACTTCACCTGGGGCCAGCTGCTCAACATGCGGGTGATGGCCAACCGGTACAACGCCTCCCCGGGACGCGGCATCGAGGACGTGTACGTCCGGAACCTGACCTACGACGGCACACACGCCTCCACGGCGATCCTGACCGGCTACGACGCGGACCGCCCGATCAAGAACCTGACCTTCCAGAACCTGGCGGTCAACGGCACGGTCGTCCACGACAAGATGAAGAAGCCCGGCTGGTACCTGACGACCGACATGGTGCCGATGTTCGCCAACGAGCACGTCCAGAACCTCCGCTTCCTGGACGCCGACACCCCGGCCGCCACCGCCGCGCCGGAGATCACCAGCGCGGGCGAGGTCACGGCCACCGCCAAGCGGGTCCTCAACCACCTGGTCACGGCGAGCGGGCTGCCCACCTCGTTCGCCGCCGAGGGGCTGCCGAGAGGCCTGTCGTTCGACACGAGGACGGGCCTGATCTCCGGTGTCCCGTCCCGCCCCGGCTCCTGCACGGTCACCGTCTCGGCCACCAACGGCGCCGGTACGGCCACCCAGTCCATCGAGCTCACCGTGCGGCACCCGTAGGACCAGGAGAGACATCCGTGCTTCCCCTCAGCAGACGGTCGTTCCTCGGCGCGGCCACCGTCACGGCCGCGGCCGGCGCCGGACTCCTGTCCGCCGCCCCGGCCTCGGCCTCAGCCCCGGCCTCCGCCTCCGTCGCCGCGCGTGCCGGCGGGGCGACCCGTACCTTCAGCCACCCGGGCCTCCTGCACAGCGCGGCCGACCTGGACCGGCTGAGGAGCGCGGTCGCCGCGAAGGAGTCGCCGATCCACGACGGCTACCTCGTCCTCGCGGCCCACGCCCGCTCCAAGGCGACATACACCGCGCAGAACACGGGGCAGATCACGTCCTGGGGGCGCGGCCCCACCAACTTCATGAGCCAGGCCGTCGCCGACTCGGCCGCCGCCTACCAGAACGCGCTGATGTGGTGCGTGACGGGTGAGCGGGCCCACGCCGACAAGGCGCGGGACATCCTCGACGCCTGGTCGGCGTCCCTGACGGTGATCACGGGCGCCGACGGTCCGCTCGGCGCGGGTCTGCAGGCCTTCAAGTTCGTCAACGCCGCCGAGTTGCTGCGGCACACCGGGTACGACGGCTGGGCGGAGGCGGACATCGCCCGCTGCGAGCGGTCGTTCCTCGACGTCTGGTACCCGGCCGTCTCCGGCTACATGCTCTACGCCAACGGCAACTGGGACCTGACGGCCCTGCAGACGATCCTGGCCATCGGCGTCTTCTGCGAGCAGCCCGTCCTCTTCGAGGACGCGCTGCGCTTCGCCGCGGCGGGAGCCGGTAACGGCAGCGTCCCCGGCCGCATCGTCACGGCCGCCGGCCAGGGCCAGGAGTCCGGCCGCGACCAGGGGCACGAGCAGCTGGCGGTCGGCCTGATGGGCGACGCGGCGCAGGTGGCCTGGAACCAGGGCGTGGACCTGTGGGGCTTCGACGGCAACCGCCTCCTGGCGAACGCCGAGTACGCCGCCCGCTACAACCTCGGCGGCGACGTCCCCTTCACCCCCGACCTGGACCGCACCGGCAAGTACATCAAGAAGACCGTCTCGGCCGTCGGCCGCGGTACTCTCCCGCCGGTCTACGAGATGTACCTGGCCCACTACGCCGGAGTGCGCGGCCTCGACGCCCCCGCCACGAGGGCGGCGGTCTTCCGGGGCACCGGGGGCGCCCGCGTCGTCGAGGGCACCAACGACGACCTCCCCAGCTTCGGCACCTTCGCCTACGCCGGCGCCGAGGCCCCCGCGTCGACACCCGTACCGGAGCCCCCGGCCGGGGTGACGGCGGTGGGCGATCCCGAGGCGGTGACCGTCGCGTGGCTGCCGTCGGCCTGGGCCACCGGGTACACGGTCCGGCGGTCCACCCGCCCCGAGGGCCCGTACGAGGAGGTCGCCACCGGCCTCGACGAGCCGACGTACACCGACGGGAAGGTGCGCCGGGGACGGACGTACCACTACACCGTCACCGCTTCCAACTCCCATGGCCACAGCGGTGGTTCGAGTCCCGCGTCCGCGTCCGCCGGCCTTCCCGGGCCCTGGGACGCCCGGGACGTGGGGGCGGTGGAGATCCCGGGGGCGGCCCGGTTCGACGGCGAGCGGTTCGTGCTGGAGGCGAGCGGTACGGCGGACACGTACCACCTGGCCCATCTGCCGCTGTGGGGCGACGGCACGGTCACCGCCCGGATCGTGTGGCCGCTCAGCTCCCAGTACTCCAAGATCGGAGTCACCCTCCGCGACGCCCTCGACCCGGACGCCGCGCACGCCTCGATGCTGATCCAGGGGCTGCCCCTGCACACCTGGAGCGGGGTGTGGACCGTCCGGAAGGAGACCGGGTCCGGCATCTCGGCGACCGGCAGCACACCCGTGCCGCCCTCCCAGCAGCAGGCCGTCACCACGGCGGCCGCGTTCCCGATCTCCGGCCTGGGCGCGCTCCCGGAGTCGGCGACTCCGCTGGACGCCCCGTACGTCGAGGGCGCGGGCGACGGCTACCGGCTGCGGGCGCCCTACTGGGTGCGGGTGACCCGGAAGGGCCGCCGCTGCACCGGGGCGATCTCGCCCGACGGTGTCCGCTGGACCGAAGTCGGCACCACGGAGGTGGAGTTGGGTCGGTCCGTGCACGCCGGCCTGGTTCTCACCTCCTGTCTGGGCGTGGACGAGGAGTACGCCGGCACCGGCACCGGCGCCTTCGACAACGTCACCGTGACCTCCGCGACCGGGGGAGAGGTCTGGTCGGTCTCCCGCCCCGCCCGACAGGTCACCGACCTCAGGGCCATCGCCGAAGCCGACGCGGTCGAGCTGACCTGGACCGATCCGGACCTCTCGGCCCGCTACCGGGTGCGGCGCGCCACCCGCGCCGACGGCACCTACCGGACGATCGCCACCGGTGTCGCCCCGGTCGGCTTCGGCGCCCGCCTCCGGTACGCGGACGCCACCGGCACCCCCGGCACGACGTACCACTACGTCGTCACGAAGACCAACGAGGGTGGACACGGCCCCCGCTCGAAGCCGGCCTCCGCGCGCATGCCGTCTCCCGCCGCACCGCGAGTCACCTCCGCCGCCACGGCGTTCGCCACCGAGGGCGTCCCCTTCCGGTACCTGATCCGTGCCTCGCACGCCCCGGTCCGCTTCGGCGCGAGCGGACTCCCCGAGGGCCTCCGCGTCGACGAACGCGGTGGTCTGATCTCCGGAACCCCCACCCGGACCGGTGAGTTCACCGTCACCACCACAGCGGGCAACGCGGCCGGCGACACGTCCGGCACGCTCACCCTCACCGTCGGTACACCACCGCCGGCCCCCTGGTCGTACGGCGATCTCGGCGACGTGGTCCTCGACGAGCGCGCCTTCGGGACCCTGGGCGTGGTCGCGGTCCGGACCCCCGGCAGTACGGCGTACGAGGAGGACGGGACCTTCGTCGTCCGGGGCGCCGGCGTCGACCTGTCCGTCAACAACCAGGGAATGACGGGCCAGTTCGTCCGGCGTCCGATCACCGGTGACTGCGAGGTCACCGCCCGGCTGGTCTCCCGTACGGGGGCCACCGCCGACCGGGTCGGGCTGCTGATGGCCAAGTCGCTGTCGCCGTTCGACCAGGCGGCCGGGGCGATCGTCAGCGGCGGCACGAGCGCCCAGCTGATGCTCCGGACGACCGTGGCCGGGCGGTCGGCGTTCACGGGCGGTGCCACGGTGGCCGCCCCCTGCCTGCTGCGGTTGAGACGTGTCGGGACCACGTTCTCCGCGGCGGTGTCCACAGACGGAGGTGTCACCTTCACCCCCCTCGCCGACGGAGAGATCCCCGGCTTCGGTGACGCCCCCTACCACGTGGGCCTGGTGGTCTGCTCCCGCGACCCCCTGGCCCACGTCACCGCGCGATTCAGCGAGGTGAGCATCACTCCCCTCTAGGGCCTCGCGGGCCCCTCCAGGTCCGCGAGGCTCCTCCATGGAATGGAGACAAGGAATGAGCCGCACTTCCCCCCACACGAGCCCCGCAGGGCTCGCCCCCGAGGGCGAGTTGAGCCGCCGCGGTCTGCTGCGGACCGCCGGCGGTCTCACCGCCGCCCTCACACTGGGCGCCGCCTCCTCCGTAGCGACGACGGCGGAGGCGGCCCCGGCCACCTTCACCCACCCCGGCATGCTGCACGCCTACGGCGAACTCAACCGCGCCAAGGTGCGGGTGGCCGCCGGGGACGACCCGTGGCTGTCCGGCTGGAACCGGCTGACCGCCAACTCCCACTCCGCGAGCACCTGGACGGCCAGGCCCCAGGCCACGATCGTCCGCGGCGGCACCGGCGAGAACTACGGCCTCCTGTACAACGACATCCACGCCGCCTACCAGAACGCGCTGCGCTGGAAGATCGCCGGCACCACCGCCCACGGCGACGCGGCCGTGCGCATCCTCAACGCCTGGTCGTCGACGCTCACCACCGTCACCGGCAACGCGGACCGGTTCCTGGCCGCCGGGATCTACGGCTACCAGTTCGCGAACGTCGCCGAACTGATGCGCGGCTACGCCGGGTTCGACCTGAACCGGTTCAAGACGATGATGCTCAACGTCTTCTACCCCCTCAACAACCAGTTCCTGAACAACCACAACGACGCCTGCATCACCAACTACTGGTCCAACTGGGACCTCTGCAACATGAACTCGATCCTCGCGATCGGCATCCTGTGCGACGACGGCGCCAAGTACGACCAGGCCGTGAACTACTTCAAGAGCGGCGCGGGCAACGGAGCGATCCGCAGGGCCGTGCCGTTCCTGTACGACAGCCAGGGCCTCGCCCAGTGGCAGGAGTCCGGCCGCGACCAGGGGCACACCATGATGGGCATGGGCCAGATGGGCGCCTTCTGCGAGATGGCCTGGTCCCAGGGCGAGGACCTCTACGGCTACGACAACAACCGGTTCATGAAGGCCGCCCAGTACGTCGCCAAGTACAACCTCGGTGAGAACGTGCCCTTCACCGCCTACACCTGGGGCACCGGACAGAACTGCGCCCAGCAGACCCACACGGTGATCTCGGCCGACGGCCGGGGCCAGGTACGCCCCGTGTGGGACCTCCTCCACTACCACTACGCCCGCCGGCGGGGCCTGTCCGTCCCGTACATCACGCGCATGGCGGAGAGCATCCGGCCCGAGGGCGGCGGCGGGGACTACGGCCCCAACAGCGGCGGCTACGACCAGCTGGGCTTCGGCACCCTGATGTACGCCAAGTAGCCACCGCCCTCCGCACGGGGCGGTCGCCCAGGAGCGGCCGCTGTCGCCCGAACGGCCGCTCGGGACCCGGCACGACCGGAATACCGCGAAGGGATGTGGTGCTCTGAGGTGGACGACGGTGCACGAGCGGGCGGCGTGAGGAGCTGGTGCGCGATGACGGCAGACCGGCAGGACCCCGTGGTCAGGACGCCGTACGGCGCCGTACGCGGCACGTACGAGTACGGGGGCGGCCACGGGGTCCTGCCGGTCTGCCGTCATCGCGCACCAGCTCCTCACGCCGCCCGCTCGTGCACCGTCGTCCACCTCAGAGCACCACAT
>NZ_JARGEE010000391.1:0-8360 GCF_033794485.1 Streptomyces sp. MB09-02B | reverse complement strand
GCCTCCGACGGCCGCCCCGCTCTCCCGCCCCCCGGGGGGGGCGGGAGAGCGGGGCGGCCGTCGGAGGCCGGCTCAGGCGGCAGGCGCCTGGCCGGAGTTGATGAGAGCGAGCAGGGCGCCCGGGGTCTCGGCGTCGACGACGGCGTCGTCCGGGATCTCTATGCCGTACTCGCGCTGGATCTGCCCGATGACCTGGAGCAGGGCGAGGGAGTCGTAGCCGAGGTCCATGAACGGGGTGTCGATGACGTCACCGTCGAGGTCGATGCCCTCCTCCTCGCCCGCGCTCTCGCGCAGCATGCGGGTCAGGTCGGCCAGGGTCACTGTGGCGGTCGTGGTGCTCATGGTCGATTGCCGTCCTCTCGGTTGGACTTGCGGGTTGTCCTGAACTGCCGGTGGTACGTGGGGGTCGTGGGGGTGCGCGCGGGTCAGGCGGCCCAACGGCGCACGACGAGCGCCGCGTTGAAGCCGAGGTGGCCGCGGGCGAGGACGAGCGCAGTGCGCAGGGCGGCCTCGCGCGGTTCGGTGACCAGGTCGAGGCGGTGATCCGCCGCGGCGGCACCGACGTTGACGGTGGGCGGGATGACGCCGTCGCGCAGGGCGAGCAGGGCGGTGGCCACGTCGAGCGCGGCGCCGCCGGCGAGCAGGCGGCCGGTCATCGTCTTGGGTGCGGTGACGGGGACGCCGTGCGCGCCGAACAGACCGGTCAGCGCCTGGGCCTCGGCCCGGTCCAGGTCCGGTACGCCGGCGGCGTCGGCGAAGACCACGTCGATGTCGGCGGCGTCGACGCCGGCGTCGGCCAGGGCGTTCTCGGCGGCCTTGCGCAGGCCGGGCGGGCGGCCCGATCCGGGGGCCGGGTCGAGGGTGGCCGCGTACCCGGCGATCTCCCCGTAGACCGTGGCGGCACCGCGGGCGCGGGCCGACGCGGCCTCCTCGACGAGGAGGATCGCCCCGCCCTCGCCGGGCACGTACCCGGCGGCCTCGGCGGAGAACGGCAGATAGGCGCGGGCCGGATCGTCGACGGTGCTCATCAGTCCGGAGGCGATCTGCGGCACCCAGCCCCAGGGGCAGATGGCCGCGTCGACGCCGCCGGAGATGACGGCCGGGAAACCCTTGCGGATATGGCGGCGGGCGTGGCCGAGCGAGTCGATGCCGCCGGCCTGTTCGGTGAGCAGGACGCCGCTGGGGCCGCGCAGCTTGTGCCGGATGGAGATCTGGCCGGTGTTGACCGCGTAGAACCAGGCGAAGGACTGGTACGCGCTGACGTACTCCTTGCCCTTGCTCCACAGGTTCTGCAGTTCCCGCTGGCCGAACTCGACGGCCCCGCCGGACGCGGCGGTCACCACGCCGATGCCGTACTGCGGCAGTTCGGCGGTGTCGATGCCGCCGTCGGCGAGCGCCCAGTCGGCGGCGGTCAGCGCGAGGCGCGTCATGTGGTCGGTCTGCGGCATGAGCCGGCTGGGGATGTGGTCCTCGGCGATGTAGTCGGCCACCTCCCCGGCGACACGGGAGGGGTACGGGGAGGCGTCGAAGCGGGTGACCGGTCCGAGGCCGGACTCGCCGGCCAGCGTCGCCTTCCAATAGTCCTCGGTTCCCAGGCCGTTGGGGGCGGTGATGCCCAGGCCGGTCACCACTGCGGTGGTCATGAGGTGCTCCTCTCCGGGCGGGCCAGGACCATGGCGCTCTGGAAGCCGCCGAAGCCGCTGCCCACGCTGAGGACCACGTCGGTCTGCTTCTCGCGGGCGACCAGCGGGATGTAGTCGAGGTCGAGTTCGGGGTCGGGCTCGTGGAGGTTCGCGGTGGGCGGCAGGAGGCCGTGCTCCATCGCGAGGGCGCACGCCGCGATCTCCAGGGAGCCGATGGCGCCGAGCGAGTGCCCGATCATCGACTTGATGGAGCTGACCGGCGTGCGGTACGCGTGGTCGCCGAGGCTGCGCTTGAACGCACCTGTTTCGTGGCGGTCGTTCATCTTCGTGCCGGAGCCGTGGGCGTTGATGTAGTCGACGGTGTCCGGGGCGAGGCGGGCCTCGCCCAGGGCGGCGTCGATGGCCTCGGCCATTTCGAGGCCGTCGGGCTTGAGTCCGGTCATGTGGTACGCGTTGCAGCGGGAGGCGAAGCCCGCGATCTCAGCGTAGATGTGGGCGCCGCGCCGCCGTGCGCCCTCCAGCTCCTCCAGGACCAGGACCGCCGCGCCCTCGCCGAGGACGAGTCCGCTGCGGGTCCGGTCGAAGGGCCGGCAGGAGCTCTCCGGGGTGTCGTTGCGCGGCGTGGTGGCGTGGATGGCGTCGAAGCAGGCCGAGGTGATCGGGGAGATCGGGGCCTCGGTGGCGCCGGCGATCATGACATCGGTGGTGCCTTCGCGGATGAGTTCCACGGCGTGGCCCAGCGAGTCGAGACCGGAGGTGCAGCCCGTGGAGACCACGGCCGCGGGGCCCTCCGCCCCGGCCGCGCGGCCGACTTCGGCGGCGATGGAACTGGGTACGAAGTGCTGGTAGAGCTCGGGTACGGCGTACTCGTGGTCCACGTTCCACTTGCGGCCGCCGTCGCTGACGACCGCGTACTCGCGTTCCAGGCTGGTGGTGCAGCCGACGGCGCTGCCCACGGAGGTGCCGACCCGGCCGGGGTCGAGGGCGGCGAGGTCGAGGCCGCTGTCGGCGAGGGCCTCACGGGTCGAGACGACCGCGAACTGCGAGGCCCGGTCGAGCCGGCGGATCTCCTGGTGCGAGAGTCCGGCGGCGAGAGGGTCGAAGTCGCATTCTGCGGCGACCTGCGAACGGAACGGGGAGGGGTCGTAGAAGGAGATCCTGCGGGTGGCCGTGCGGCCCGCCGTGAGCAGGTCCCAGTACTCCTTGACACCGACCCCACCGGGGGCCACGACGCCCAGGCCGGTGATGGCGACTCTGCGCATGGTCTACCTGGCCTTCGACGGGGCCTGATGCGCCTGCGCGCACCTGCCGGTTGGCGCTGTGGGGGTCACTGTCGTCCCTTCGTCCGTGTCCCTGCTGACCGTGTGTCGAGATCGGCGGCCGGGGCGGCTCGGGGTAGGAGCCGCCCCCGCCGGCCATACCGGCCGGCCGCCCGCTCGTAGCGGGCCGCCGTGTCCGGTGCGCCCATGGAACGTGCGCGGCCTAGACCGCCGCTCGCGCGCGCATGGACCGTCGGATCGCCCCACTATGTGGGCACATTTCCGTGCTTACGGGAGGGCACTTCGGCGTGCTTAGAGCGCAGCATCGCCAGGGAGCGGATGAGGATCCGGCGGGTGTCGCCGGGGTCGATCACGTCGTCCACGAGGCCGCGTTCGGCCGCGTAGTACGGGTGCATCAGCTCGCTGCGGTACTCCTCCACGCGCTGCGCCCGCAGGGCCTCCGGGGCGTCCGAAGCCGCTATCTCACGGCGGAAGATGACGTTGGCGGCGCCCTCGGCGCCCATCACCGCGATCTCGTTCGTCGGCCAGGCGAAGGACAGGTCGGCGCCGATCGAGCGGGAGTCCATGACGATGTAGGCGCCGCCGTAGGCCTTGCGCAGGACCAGGGAGATGCGCGGCACGGTCGCGTTGCAGTACGCGTACAGGAGTTTGGCGCCGTGCCGGATGATGCCGTTGTGCTCCTGGTCGACGCCCGGCAGGAAGCCGGGCACGTCGACGAGTGTGAGCAGCGGGATGTTGAAGGAGTCGCAGGTCGAGACGAAGTGGGCGGCCTTCTCGCTGGCGTGGATGTCGAGCACGCCGGCCAGGGACGAGGGCTGGTTGGCGACGATGCCCACGGGGTGGCCGTCCAGGCGGGCCAGCGTGCACACCACGTTGGGCGCCCAGGCCTCGTGGACCTCGAAGCTCTCGCCGTCGTCGACGATCTCCTCGATCACGGCGCGGATGTCGTAGCTGCGGCCGGGGTCGGCCGGCACCAGGTCGGTGAGGGCGTCGGTGCGCCGGTCGGCCGGGTCCTCGCAGGGCGCGACGGGCGGCATCTCGCGGTTGTTGGAGGGCAGCAGCGCGAGCAGGAACCGGACGTCCTCCAGGCAGGCCGTCTCGTCGTCGTACGCGAAGTGGCAGACGCCCGAGACGCTCGCGTGCACGTCCGCGCCGCCGAGAGCGTTGTGGGTGATCTTCTCGCCGGTCACCGCCTGCACCACGTCGGGTCCGGTGATGAACATCTGCGCCGAGTCGCGGACCATGAAGACGTAGTCGGTGAGCGCCGGCGAATAGGCGGCTCCCCCGGCGCACGGGCCGAGCATCACGCTGATCTGCGGGATGACCCCGGAGGCCGCGACGTTGCGGCGGAAGATACCGCCGTAGCCCGCGAGCGCGGTCACGCCCTCCTGGATCCGGGCGCCCGCCCCGTCGTTGAGGCTCACGAGCGGTGCGCCGGCGGATTCGGCGAGGTCCATGACCTTGTGCACCTTGGCGGCGTGCGCCTCGCCGAGGGCGCCGGCGAAGACACGGAAGTCGTGCGCGTACGCGAAGACCGTACGGCCGTGGACGAGACCCCAGCCGATGACTACGCCGTCGCCGTGCGGTTTGCGGGATTCGAGGCCGAAGCCGGAGGCGCGGTGCCGGCGCAGCGGCTCGATCTCGGTGAACGTGCCCTCGTCGAAGAGGAGTTCAAGCCGTTCGTGCGCGGTGAGTTTGTTCTTCTCGTGCTGGCGCCGGGTGGCCGCCGGGTCGGGACCGCGGTTCACTTCCTCCTTGAGCCGGCGCAGTTCGGCGGCGGCGCGTCGCAGGTCGGGGGCGGCGGGAGCGACCGTCAGGTCGTCGAGGATCGTCATCGGCCGAACGTAGGAACGGCGGCTCGAGACGTGCTGGAGAGACCGGCCGGGGGCGCGCGCGGTGCCTGCGTCCCGCAGTCGTCACCGGGGCGTGGAGCCCGGCCCGGGGCGGGAGTTCAGCCCGAGGCCGGGGTCGGGAGGTCGAGTGCCGGGTCCGCGGAGAGGATGGCCTGGTGCAGGCGCTGCAGCCGGGGCGAGGGCTCCAGGCCGAGCTCGTCGACCAGGGTGCCGCGCAGCCGCTGGTAGGCCTCGAGGGCGCGCCAGGCGCTGCCCGAGCGGTGCAGGGCGGTCATCAGCTGGGCGCAGAAGCTCTCGTGCATCGGGTGCTTGGCGACGAGGACCTGCAGGTCGGGCACGAGTTCCATGTGCCGGCCGATGATGAGTTCGGAGTCCATCCGCCGTTCCAGGGCGACCAGCCGGTCCTCCTCCATGCGGAGCACTTCGAGTTCGAGCACGGGCCCGATGCGTACGTCGATGAGGGCGGCGCCCTGCCACATCTTGAGGGATTTGCCGAGGAGTTCGGAGGCGGCGACATGGTCGCCCGCTTCGTGCGCGGCCCGTCCCGACGCGGTGAGCTGGCCGAACTCGTGGGCGTCCACCTGGCCGGGTTGGACCTGCAGCAGATAGCCGCCGTGCCGGGTGACGAGGACGTCCTTGGCCCGCCGGTGCGGGTCCCCGTCGAGCGCCGTGGCGATCTTGCGGCGGAGCTGGAGGATGTACGTCTGCAGGGTGGTGGCCGCGCTGCGCGGGATCTTCTCGCCCCAGATCTCCTCCATCAGCGTGGTCACGGGCACGACGCGGTCGGACTGCAGGGCGAGCAGGGACAGGATCTGGCGCGGCTTGGCCGCGGTCGGCACGATCGACACCCCGTTCTCCCGGGCTGTCAGCGGTCCGAGGACTGTGATCTCCATGGTGCGCCCGCCCTTTCCTGCGCTGTACGGCCGGCCCGGCGATGGACCGGCAGGCTTGCGGGGTCTCGGCCGAGCGTGCCACCTGCGGCGTTCGAGTCCCAGTGAGGCGGTCACGAGAGCGCACATGAAAGCGTCATGCCCGGATCGTGAGCCCCGCACTGGGCCGGGCGGTGCGGCGGACCGCAGAATCCTGGTACTCGGGAAAACGAGTGCACGACGGACGCACGTTCGTTCGCATCGGACGCGCCGGCCCGTGCCCGCACCGACCCAGGAGGGCGAACGCCATGGACAGGCGTCATCCGAGCGACCCCGTCTCCGTGTTCGCCGCGTTCGACCTCCCGGCGACGGAGCCCGTCTACGGGGATCCGCCCCGGGAGGACGTGCCGCCCGCGCAGGAGGGGGAGACGCTACGGCTCGCGGTGGCCGGCGCCCTCGGCTCGCGCGGCCGGGTCGACCTGAACCGCACCGGCGCCCGGGAGGCCGGCCGGTCCGTCTGACCGGCCGTACCCGTCGGCGGGCGTGCCCAGAAGCGTGTCGAGCAGGCCGTCGTCGAGGGTGGTGCCGACCGACAGGTCCGCCACCTCGCCGAACCCCGTGTCGCAGACCGCGACGCTCACGACGTAACCGTCCCCGGCGGGGAACGTGCCGAACTGCCACTCCGAGCCCGGCACCGGCGTACCGTCCGGGCGGACCAGCCGGATGCCCTCGCCGCCGCGGTCTGCCGCCCGGCGGCCGGCCCCCGCGTGGTCGCCGGTCCCGCCGTGGTCGCCGGACCCGTCACCGTCCAGGGCGAAGCCGAACTCCGTGAAACGGAAACGCAGTCCCTGGCCGAGTGCCTTGCTGTAGGCCTCCTTCAGCGTCCACAGCCGCACCATGGTGTCGTTGCGCACCGCGTCCCCGCCGGCGTCCAGCCGCCGCAGTTCGTACGGCGTGCACGCCTGGCGTTCGGAGCCGGTGTGGGCGAGCCGGCGGTCGGCGCGCTCCACGTCGACGCCGATGCGTCCGCGGCGGGTGATGCCGACGACCATCATCTCCTCGGTGTGGCTGAGGCTGACGTCGATCTGGTCGCAGCCGCGCACGTAGGGCCGCCCGCCCGGCTGGTAGGCCAGGTCCACGAGGTCGGGGCCGGTGTGCAGGACGGCCGCCGCGGCATGCCGCAGGAACAGCCGGGAGGCCACGAAGCGTTCGCGCATCCGGGGCCGTGCGAAGGCCTCGTAGCGGCGCCAGTCGCGGCCGAGCCGCCGGCGCAGGTCGGCCTCGGCGGCGCCCTCGGGCAGCCAGCCGGACATCGCCGCGTACAGCACGGCGCTTCCCGTGCGGGACAGTTCCTCGTGCATCGCGTCCCACGGTCCGTCGGGGCTCTCGGCGGGCAGCGGGTGCCAGACGCCTCGTCCCACCTCAGGCTCCGGACAGGGCCGCGGACAGCGGCCCGGCATCGAGAGCGGAGATCACCCCTGCCAGGTCCACGGCATCGCTGGCCGGCCCTTGACACACGGGCAGGCAGACGGGACCCCGCGGTCCGCCGCCCATCCGCCGCAGGTACGGCGTGAGCACGGCCTGCGGTCCGATCTCGACGACGTGCGTGGGGGCCTGCTGGGCGAGCAGCCTGCGCGCTGCGTCGGCGAACCGGACGGGGGCGGTGATCTGTTCGGTCCAGTACGGGGCGTAGAGCGGCTCGGTGGCGAGGCGGCCGTACACCGTCGAGTAGAACGGCACCTTGGCCGCTCCGCCGGGCATGCGGCGCACGACCGCCTCGAACTTGGGGACGACGGGGGCCATCAGCGGCGAGTGGAAGGCGTGCGACACGGCCAGGTGGCGGCAGCGGAAGCCGCGTTCGCCGAGCCGGGTCTCGATGCGCTCCAGGGCGGCGCGGTCGCCGGACAGGACCACTGCCTTCGCCGCGTTGATGGCGCTGATGCCCACGGCCGGTTCGGCGGCGACGAGTTCGGTGGCCTCGTACGGCGTGATGCAGAGGGCCATCATGCCGCCGCCGGGCGGCAAGTACTGCATGAAGGCGCCGCGCATCGCCACCAGCTTCGCGGCGTCGGCCAGGGTGAAGGCGCCGGCGACCGTGGCGGCCGCGAACTCGCCGATGCCGTGGCCGAGTACGGCCACGGGGCGCACCCCGGCCTGTTCCAGGGTGCGGGCCAGGGCGTACCCGACGGCGAACAGGGCGGGCTGGGTCAGCGCGGTGCGGTGGACGGCCGGGTCGTCGGCGAGGATCAGCTCGACGACGGACTGTTTGGTCCAGGGCATGATCGCGGCGTCGGCCTCGTCGAGGAAGGCGCGGTAGCCGGTGGAGTCGAGGTAGAGCCCGGAGGTCATGCCGGGGTGCTGGGAGCCCTGGCCGGTGAAGACGAACGCGGCGCGGATGGGGCCCTCGCCCTGGTTGGCCTCGCGCAGGGCGAGGAAGTGGGCGAGCTGTCCGACCGTGGGGTAGGCCCAGATGTCGTCGGGCTCGATGAGCGGGCCGAACTCCTCCTCGATGTCGCCGTAGAGGCTGAGCGCGGCCACCGAGTCGAGGCCCTCCTCGGCCAGGGAGTCGCCGGCCTGCACGGCACGGCCGAGGTAGTGGGCGAGGCGTTCGCAGAGCCACTCGCGGTGGGCGAGGGCGAAGTCGTCGTGCGCGCGGGGCGGTTGGTCCTGCAAGGGTCTGCTCCCTGTCGGGCCTGAGGCGGGGGTGCCCGGGGC
>NZ_JARGEE010000390.1:0-8394 GCF_033794485.1 Streptomyces sp. MB09-02B | reverse complement strand
CGCCGGAGCCGAAGGCGAAACCCACGCCGAGCCCCCGCCCGAAGACGTCGCCGACCCCGGTGAGCTACCCGCCGTACCGGGCCCCGTCCCACGCGCGGGCCAAGCCCTCCGGCCCGTCCCTCGTCTCACTCGCCCTGCTCGTCACCGTGCCCGCGGTGTTCGCCGCCGCCGCCCTGCGTCCGCGCTGATTCCTGGAGGAACCTCTTGTCGGAATGGCTTGTTCTCACCCTCGCGATGGGGGCGGCCTGTCTGGTCGTCCTCATCGTGGCCGTAGTACGGCATCACGCCGCACCCGCGGACGAGGACCCGTCCGAGACCCCGGACGTCATCGAGTACATCACCATGATGATCGGCGTGGTGTACGCCATCGTGCTGGGTCTGGCGATCGCCGGTGTCTGGGAGGCCCGGAGCGCCGCCCAGGACCAGGTCCAGACCGAGGCGCAGGCCCTGCACGAGATCAGTGAGCGGGTGCGGGTGTACCCGCAGGACGTACGCGACGGGATCCGCGCCGACATCGACGCCTATGTCGACCACGTGGTGACCACCGAGTGGAAGGTGATGGCCGAGAAGGGCGAGGTGACCGAGCGCGGCACCGAACTGTTCGACACCGTGCGCCACGAGGTCACGGACTACGAGCCGCGCAGTGACTTCGAGGCGCAGGCCTACCAGCCCCTGCTGGACCAGGTGGCCACGGCCGACGCCGCGCGCGGCAGCCGCGCGGACTCCACCGGGGAGACGATGCCCGGCGTGGTGTGGTTCGGCCTGATCATCGGCGCCGTCGTGACGGTCGGCATGGTGTTCGCCCTGCAGATCCGGCGCACGCCGCGCGAGTTGATCCTCGCCGGACTGTTCTCCGCCCTCATCGCGTTCCTGCTGTTCCTGGTCTGGGACTTCGACGCGCCCTACAGCCGGGGGCTGTCGGCCACGGCGGACCCGTTCCTGGCCCTGTTCCCGAACGCGGGCGGGTGACGGTCCCTCAAGCCCGGTCCACGGCCGGGGGACGGCGCCCAGCGCGGCCGTCCCCCGGCCGTACGCATGCCTGTCCCCTGTGCGGAGCACACGCTTGCCCCATTCGCGCGACTGCGATCGCGCCCCCGGGCGCGCCTTCCTAGCGTTTCGGTCATCGAGGTGCATTTCAGGCGCACGCGGAAACGGTCCGCAGCAGGCTCCTCGGGGACCCGGAGGCTCCACCATGCGCGCGATACGCGTCGCTTCGGCCGCTCTGCTGGGCGTGACCGCCCTCTCCCTCTCCGCTCCCGCCGCGCACGCGGCACCGGCCAGTGACCTCACGTCGTTCGGCTTCGGTGTGACGCCCTCGGCCGTCGCCCCCGGCGGGCAGGTGCTCCTGCGCGTGGACGGCTGCCGCCATCGGACGACCGTCTCCTCGGGTGTCTTCGACGCCGTCATGATCCCCAGGGGCCGTTCCTCGGCGACGGTGACCGTCGACCGGGACGCCCGGCCCGGCGCGGTGTACGAGGTGACGTTCCAGTGCGGCGACGAGAGCGGCCGGACGGATCTCACCATCGTCGGCGACCGCCCGCCCCATCACCCCACCCTCCACCCCTCCTGGGGCTCCCACGCCGGGGCCGGCGGCACCGTCGCGGGCTTCGACCTCTCGGACATCGGCCTCGGCGCCGCGCTCGTCGCGGGGTCGCTGGGCGCGGCCTGGCACTGGTCGCGCCGCCGCCCCGAGGACGGCGGCCACTCCTGACCACCGCTCGGTGCGGCACCCCGACAGCCCTGCACCCCGGACCGTTACGGGTTCCGGGGCGTAGGGCTGTGCGGTACGGACGCGTCGCGCTCGGGCCGGGTCGTCGTTCTCGTCGGGGTTTCTCGGAGTTCTCGGAGTTCTCGGGGTTCTCGGGGTTCTCGGGGTTCTCGGGCTCAGACCTTGTTCTCGGAGCGGCGGCGCATCCAGAAGACACCCCCGCCGACGACCGCCGCCGTCACCAGTCCGCCGCCGATCGCGATGTCGGTGGTCGTGGCCCCGGTGGAGCTGCCGCCGCCGAGCCCGCCCCGGACACCGCCGATGACGGTGAAGACACCGGTGAACGTCTTGCGCTCGCCCTCGCAATGGGTGGTGACGCTGTACGAGCCGGGACTGGCGTCGGAGTTGACCCGCACGGTGGCCGTGGCGGTCGTACCGCCCATGGAGGTGAGGTTGGTGGTCGGGAAGGCGTTCGAACTGATCGTGCTGCCGGCGGTGGCGCACGCGTCCCCGCCCTTGACGGTGAGGACGAGTTGCCCGCCGCGGGCGAGGACGTTGGGGGCGGCCGTGACCGAGCTCGGCTGGTCCCAGGCGGCGGCCGTCGGCGCGGCGACACCGACCAGGGCGACCGCAGCGGCCGAGGCCGCCAGGACACGAGTAGTACGCATGTGATCCTCCGCGGAAGACGCCCCGGGTCCCGTCCCCGGTCGATCGGCGAGAAAGCGCCTCCCGGAAAGACCCTCAGTTGCCGTGCGCGGGGCCGCATTTCGGGGCTGGTCCGTCCTGGTGAGCCCCGGTGAGGGACACGCCGGGGATATTTCCGCACGATCGGATATAGCCGCAGGTCACGGACCGTCAGAAATTTCCTCCTGCCCGCGAACCCGGATGGCGCAGGACTCCGCCGCGCCACCACCCGTTCGTACCTGCCCCCGTCGCCGTCGCGTTGCGGCCCGCTTAGCGTTTTCGTACGCGCGACGCACGCGGCGACGGCCGTGTCGAGAGGGGATGGCGAATGTCTTCGTTCGCACCGGCCGAGGCCGAATGGGAGGAGCGGCGGAAGAAGCGCGCTCCGTGGGGCGTGATAGCGCTTGTCCTGCTGACCGGTCTCGCTCTCATTCGCAATGGCTCGGGCGAGTTCGACGTGGGTCCGCCGCAGCCCGCTTCGGCGGCGGCCGCCGACAGCCGCAGCACACCGCAGAGCACGTTCGCGCACGCCCCGGACCCGCTGCCGTACGCCATGGTCGACCGGGTGCGGATCCCGTCGATCCGGGTCGACGCGCCGGCCGTGGCCGTCGGGCTCGACCCGCAGGGCTGGGTGGACGCGCCCCCGGCCCGGGACCCGAACCTCGCGGGCTGGTTCACCGGCGCGGTCTCGCCCGGTGAGAAGGGCACGGCCGTCGTCGTCGGCCATGTCGACAACGACCAGGGCCCCGCCGTGTTCTACGGACTCGGGGCGCTGAAGAAGGGCGCCAAGGTGGAGATCCGGCGCGCGGACAGCAGGACCGCCGTGTTCGAGACCTACGGCGTCGAGGTCTTCGCGAAGAACGACTTCCCCGGCGACCGGGTCTACGGGAACAGCGGGATTCCCGAACTGCGGGTCATCACCTGCGGGGGCGGTTTCTCCAAGCAGAACGGTTACGACGGGAACGTCGTCGTGTTCGCCCGCCTGGTCGAGGTGCGCTGAGCGCTCCCGGTCGGCGGGCGAACGCCCCCGCACGTCGTCGGGGCCTATACGTACTGCCGCTGCGGCACGGTGACGTGGTAACCGTCCTCCAGCAGCTCGGGCAGGTAGTCGCGCAGGGCCGCCACGCTCTGCGAGCGGTCGCCGCCCGCGTCGTGGGAGAGCACGACGACGCCGGGGGCCGCGCCGTCCTCCACGCGCTCGGCGATGGTGTGCGCGCCCGGCCTCCGCCAGTCCTGGGTGTCCACGGTCCAGCCGAGCGGTTCCATGCCCAGCTCGGCGCCGAAGCGGAACGCGGCCCGGTTCCAGGCACCGTAGGGGGCACGGAACCACAGCGGCGGTTCACCGTACGTCTTCTCGATGATCTCGCTGGTGCGGGCCATCTCCGTGTGGACCCGGGAGCGGGAGAGGGTGGTGAGCAGCGGATGGGACCAGGTGTGGTTGCCGACCACGTGGCCGTCGTCGGCCATCTCGCGCAGCAGGTCCTGGTGTTTGACCGCCATCTCGCCGCACACGAAGAACATCGCCCGGACGTCGTGGCGGCGCAGGATGCGCAGGATGTCCGGGGTGAAGCGGGGGTCGGGGCCGTCGTCGAAGGTCAGCACCAGGCTCCGGCCGCGTCCGTCCACCCGCAGGAACGGCTCGCGCCGGACGCCGGCCCGGACGAGGGTGCGGCGGCGGGTGCGCGGGCCGTACCCGGCGATGGGCTCCAGACGGTACGCGGAGGGCTTGAGCGCGGGCCGGCCCGCCGGGCCTGCGGCCGGGGCGGGTGCTCCGGCCGGTGCCGGGCCGGGGCCCCTGTCGCCGACGAGCAGGGCGGCGCCGCCCGCCGTACCGGCGGTGCCCAGCAGGGCGGCCGCGCCGGTCAACAGGTGGCGACGCGTGAACCGGCGGCGACCCGTGAGCATCTGATCCTTCGTCATGACTCATCAGTCGACCAAGGCGAGGACGGCGCACCACCACGACACCGGGGCGGCGGCATGGAATCACACGATGAGAGTAGTTTTCCGCGTCCCTGCTGACCGCCCGGCGCACGCCGGGGGGCCGGGCGCTCGGATAGCCTCGCGACCGTGACCGATCAGCAAGCACACCGGTTCGAACGCGGCACCGACGGACCCAAGGTGATCCTCGTCGGACTGGACGGTTCCGACACCTCCCTGCGCGCCGTGTCCTACGCCGCCGGCCTCGCCCGCCGCCAGCACGCGCTGCTCGCCATCGTGTACGTGCAGCCGCCCCTGGCGACGAGCGCGGCGCTCGGGGTGCCGGTGGCGGGGACGACCGAGGAGATCGCCGAGCAGCTGATGGCGGAGATCCGGGAGGCCGCCGAGCAGGTGAAGGGCGTCTTCGAGGTGCGCTGGGAGTTCCACACCTTCCGCGGCGACCCGTACAGCGGCCTGGTGACGGCGGCGGACCGGCTCAAGGCGGACGCGGTCGTGGTGGGCGCCTCCCAGCAGGCCGGCCACCGCATCGTCGGCTCGGTCGCCCTGCGTCTGGTGAAGGCGGGCCGCTGGCCGGTGACCGTCGTGCCGTAGGGATGCGGCGGGTGGCCTGGGCCGTGACGGCAGGCCGCCCGTGGGGGGCGTCGACCGTTCGTCGCACCGTTCGTCGACAGGTTCGACCGCCCGCCGCACATCCGTGACCGGCCTCTGTCCCCGCGCAGCGCCCCGCGTTCCCATACGGCCATGACGGCCGGAACCACGATCACCAACGGGACGACCGCCGAACACGAGCTGGCCGAGCTCCAGCGCGAACACGGCCGACCCCTCTTCGCCCTGCTGCTGCGGCTCTCCGACGGGGACCGCCATCGCGCCGAGGACCTGGTGCAGGAGACCTTCGTGCGCGCCTGGCAACACCCGGAGGCGCTGCGCGCCGACGACTTCGACTCCGTACGCCCCTGGCTGCTCACCGTCGGGCGGCGGCTCGCCATCGACGCGCGGCGGGCCCGGCAGGCGCGCCCCGCGGAGGTGGGGGACGCGGTGCTGGAGAACGCCCGGGTGATGACCGATCACGCCGATCGGTCGGTGGCGACCCTCGATGTACGGGAAGCTGTGAAGACACTCACTCCCGAGCACCGCGAAGTACTGGTGCAGGTGTACTTCCAGGGGGCGAGTGTGGCGGAAGCCGCCGAAGCCCTCGGGATCCCGCCCGGTACGGTGAAGTCCCGCGCGTACTACGCACTGCGCGCCCTACGCCGGGTGCTTCCGGGATACGCGGCCGACCTGCGGTGAAACCCATGGCCGAGTCAAACCTCCGTAAAGCGCCTTGCTGAGGACCCCTGTTGGGCCATCAGCTGTCTTCTATCCGTGTTCCGGATGGGGGCCGGGGCCTGGTCTCCAGGCCCGGGGTCGGGCGACGCGCACGCACCGGAGGAAGGCAGGAAGGGATGCTGCACAGAGGTCAAGAGAGCACGGACGGCGCCGGCGGCGGCGAACTGGCCGTCCCGATGGCGTGGTTCTATGCCGAGTACATCGCGGAGGAGCTGCTGCGGACGGGCGACCTGATGCCGCCGACGTCCTTCGAGTTCCGTGCGGGGCGGGACGCCCTGGCGCTGACCATCTTCCTCTCGGACGCGGGCGGTGAGCTCTCCGGTATCCGGGTCGTCACCCAGCTGGAGACCTGGCTCTCGCTGACGGCGTACGACCAGCCGTGGCAGGACTGGGTGTGCGAGCGCATGGCGGACTTCACCGCCGAGGCGCTGGAGTCGGGCGGCCCGTCCCCGGATCTGGAGCTGGCGGCCGCCGCGTGGCGCTGGCTGGAGGAGACCGAGCTGCTCGCGCCCGACCTGGACGCGGTGCCGGGCGGCGGCGCGGTGCTGGGAGAGGACGACGGGCCAAAGGTCTGGACTCCGGCCTGGCGCCTCGGCCTGCCGCTGGGGCACCTGGCGATCCACCTCTTCTAGTCGGGAGGCCCCGGGTCCAGGTGTCGGCCGCCCACGTGTCCCGGCCTTGGTGAACCAACTTTTTCGGTCCGGGACCAATCCGCCCGGCGGAGGGCTCCGAATCTTTTGGTTGGCATTGTCGTGAGGCTTGAGTGATTCGCCGGTCTGGTCCGTACCGGTGGGGGCAGGAAGCAACCCCCACCGCACACCGGCCCGAGGAATCGCCATGTGGTCCCAGGATCGTCATCACGACGTCGGCGCGTACGCGCTGGGCGTGCTGGACGAGGTGGATTCGTTCCACTTCGAGGACCATGTCCGCGGCTGCCCGCAGTGCGCGCTACAGGTCACCGAGTTCCGTCCGGCTGCCCGGCAGCTGATGCTGTACCGCAACGCGACACCGCGCTCGGTGCACCCGTTCGCGGCGCCCGGCCCCCGGATGCTGGGGCGGCTGCTGGACGAGGTGGCCGCCCGTCACCGGGCGAAGCGCCGGCGCTGGCTGTTCGCCCTCGCGGCTTCCGTGGTCATCGCCGTCGGCGGTCCCGCCGTGGCCGTTCTCGCAGGTCCGGGCGAGGCTCCGAGCACCGTCGCCGCCACCGACGCCAGGACGGGCGTCTGGGCCGAGGTCAAGGCCGAGGAGCGGCTCTGGGGCAGCGACATCGAGCTGAAGGTCAAGGAGGCCGAGGGCGTCCACGCCTGCCGTCTCGTGGTGATCGGCAAGGACGGCTCCGAGGAGACGGCCGCGAACTGGAAGTCCCCCGAGGGCGCCGACAAGCCCTCCGAGATGGTGGGGGGCACCGCCATGCAGCGCGAGGACATCAGCCACTTCGAGGTGCGCAGCCAGGGCGAGCTCCTGGTGACCATCGAGGCCCCGGCCTGGCGCTGAGCCGGGACCGGATTGGTCCGTACCTTCAATGGTTGCGGATCATGACCGGAGTAGGTTCCGGGCTGTTCGAGCGGTCGACCCGGACTACTTGAGCAACCGGGACAACCGTCGGTCGGCGAGGGGTTTGCCGCCCGTCTGACAGGTCGGGCAGTACTGCAGCGAGGAGTCGCTGAAGGAGACCTCGCGGACGGTGTCACCGCACACCGGGCAGGGCTCGCCGGTACGGCCGTGGACCCGGAGCCCGCTCTTCTTCTCCGACTTCAGCCTCCCCGCCGCCAGCCCCCGGGAGCGCTCGACGGCCTCGGTGAGCGTGGCGCGCAACGCCTCGTGGAGGTGCCGGACCTCCTCCGGTCTCAGCGACGCGGCCAGTTTGAAGGGCGACATCCTCGCGGCGTGCAGGATCTCGTCGCTGTACGCGTTCCCGATGCCCGCGATCAGGCTCTGGTCCCGCAGCGCGCCCTTGATCTGCCGCCGCTCCCCGGCGAGCAGCCCGGCGAAGCGGGTCACGTCGAAGTCGTCGGCGAGGGGGTCCGGGCCGAGCCGGGCGATGCCCGGCACCTCCGCGGGGTCCCGCACGAGGTGGACCGCGAGCCGCTTCTGCGTCCCGGCCTCGGTGAGGTCGAAGCCCTCGCCGGTCTCCAGGGCGACCCGCATCGCGAGCGGGCTCCTGCCACCGGGTTTCGGCGGCCCGTCCGGCAGCCGGTCCTTCCACTGGAGCCACCCGGCTCGCGCCAGATGCGTCACGAGGTGCAGCTCACCGCCGTCGGCCGCGAGGGCGAGGAACTTCCCGTGCCGCCGTACGCCGGTGACCTCCCGGCCCTCGAAGGCGCTCAGGGGCGGGTCGTACGTCTTCAGCACGCTGATGGCCACGGGCAGCATGCGGACGACCTCATGGCCGACGACCTTGCCGACCAGAAAGTCCCGCAGGGCCTCGACTTCGGGCAATTCGGGCATACCTCAAGAGTGCCATGCGGCTCCGCCGGGTGCGGGTGAGGGTGCGTTGTCGGCTGGCGGCCCGGTGGGGCTTCTCGCGCAGTTCCCCGCGCCCCTGAAAAGCAGGGGCTGCGCCCCGTGCTTTTCAGGCCCGCAGGGGCCTGAAGCTTTTAGGGGCGCGGGGAACTGCGCGAGAAGCCCCACGTACCCTCACCCGCCGACGAAGCACGCATCCCCGAGCTATGACGCTCCCGGCAGCACGAACTCGCACCACACGCACTTCCCCCCACCCCGCGCCTCCACCCCCCACA